>JAKOOI010000473.1 GCA_022701475.1 Weeksellaceae bacterium | reverse complement strand
GGTCAGATAAAAGATATCTCTTATGCAGCAAGGCTTGACAGTTTAAAAGGTGATTTTGGATTTCATTTTGGATTTGGAATGTATCTTCGGAACATTTTTTTTCATGGAAATAATAGTCAGGAGCTTTATAAAGATCTAGAAAAATATCATCCTCATGTTCTCTTTAATCATGGAGAATTTGGAGAAGGAATTATCTATGATGCGCTTTGGAGGAAATTAAACAATTGCAAAACGACAAAAGAAAACAATAAAAGCATACATGAAATCCGAGAGCAGTTAAAGACCGAGACCGATGCCGATTCTTTCTGGATTTCAGAGATTAAAATTAGGATGCTTTCATACAACTTCAGCAATGAAGAAATTGAGAAATACATTGATCTGGAAAGTAAATCAGATCATGACAAGGATAATTTTTATGAATATTATTATCAGCAGAAAGCCGTTTTGGCAAAACTAAATGATGAAGAAAGGAAAACTTTCGAAACATTAAAACAGGATTATTTTAATGTAAGAAAAATAATGGATAAACTAATAAATACACGATGAACGAACAACATAAAAAAAGAATCAGCAAATTTCTGAGCCTGGTTCTGAGACACCAACCTGAAGTGATCAATCTGACCCTGGATGGAAACGGCTGGGCCGAGGTGGATGAGCTGATGGAAAAATGCGCAAGGCACGAAAGAAGTTTTACACTGGATGAATTGATCGAAATGGTAGAAACCAACGATAAAAAACGCTTTATTTTCAACGAAGACAAAACCAGGATCCGGGCCAATCAGGGACACTCGATCGATATTGATCTTGCTTTGAAACCACAACAGCCGCCTGAATTTCTCTATCATGGAACCGCTGAAGCCAATCTTGCATCCATCTTTGAAAACGGTATTGAAAAAAGAAGCCGTCAGCACGTGCATTTAAGCCAGAATAAGGAAACCGCGACCAAAGTCGGAATGCGCCATGGAAAGCCGGTGATTTTAACCATAGAAACCGCAAAAATGCATGAAGACGGAATCCCATTCTACCTTTCTGAAAACAACGTCTGGTTGACGGATTTTGTAGATGCCAGATATATTCGGAATGACCACTGAAGAATTTGGTGAATAGGTAAAAAACGTTTGTCCTGAAAAAAATAATTTGAGAGAAAAGGCCGATTCTATTTTTGAGAAAGGTGCAGGAACCGGGCCATTTTCTGTATTTTATCATTCAGCATAAAAATTGCCGGTTGAAAGAATCCATGGAAGCCTGTCCGAACTATCATAAAAGATTTAAATGAAAAGAACATTAGCCATAGGCGATATCCACGGAGGCTTTAAAGCCCTGGAACAGGTTTTGGACAAAGCGCAGGTGACAGATAATGACATCTTAATTTTCTTGGGCGATTATGTTGACGGCTGGAGCGAATCTTCCCAAGTGATCCGGTTTTTAAGTGAACTTTCCGAAAAACAGCAATGTATTTTCATCAAAGGCAACCATGATGCCTGGTGCGAAGACTGGCTCTCTTTCGGAAAAAGTGAAGACGTCTGGCTGTTCAACGGCGGAAAAAGTACGGTTGACAGCTATTCCGGTTATGCTTTGGACGAACTGGAAGGACACCTGGAATTTTTCCAGCGGATGAAAAACTATCATGTGGATGCGGAAAACCGGCTGTTTATTCATGCCGGTTATTCTTCCATTCATGGCCCTGAAAAGGAAGTCTATTCCAGCAATTACCGTTGGGACCGTACGCTTTGGGAAACCGCTGTAGCAATGGATAAAAAGTTGTCGAAAAACTCCGAACTCTACCCTAAAAGGCTGCTTCTCTACAATGAAATCTTCATCGGCCATACGCCCACTTTACATCTCGGAAGCAAAGCGCCTGTGAACAAGGCAAATGTCTGGAACCTGGACACCGGAGCGGCCTTTACCGGATCTCTCACCATCATGGATGTCGATACCAAAGCATTCTGGCAGAGCGACCCGCTTCCGTCTTTATATCCTGATGAAAAAGGCAGGAATAAAGATCAGATTAAACCTGTGAAATAATATGTCATCAAATAATATTTCTAAAATCATAGATTCAAAATTACTAAAGATTTGGGGTCTTCATCTATTAATTTTTTACCCTATTTGTAGTTTTCTGGAAGATAATTTGGAAGTACATTCTTTCTATCTTAAATCAACCATAGATCCAGAATTTTGGAAGGTTGCATTATGGGCACCATTTAATGGATTGTTTGGAGTTTGGGAAAAATTTCCTTTTTTCATCTTTATGGCTTTTGGTATAAGCGTAATTTTAAATTTATTTTTGAAAAATAAATTTATTTTTAGTTATGTCATGAGTTTATTAGTTTCTTATCTAATTGTATATTTAGTACATCGTTATACAGGAGATATCTTTTATTATATTATCCCAAGTTTAGTAATTACTATAATCATTCAGATAGTAATTTTCAGAAAATGAATATTTAATAACAAAAAAATTGCAGAAAAATCATTGAAAATTGGGATTTAAAACAAAAAACATCTATTCTTTGGATTGTTGTGTGGAAGTATCTTTAAAGCGTGGCTCCGGTCAAAGGCCGGAGACGGGGTGGTCAGCTAAACCGTGTATCAAAACTTCCGGCACCCGGCATCCCTCTTCCCGCTCAAATCCCAAAACTTTAACTACTTTTGAAGCCTCAAACATGCATCAATGAAACTGAACGCGCTTCTATTCCTTTTGGCTTCCTCTTTTTTATTTTCTCAAACTCATTTTAAAACTCCTTTTGAGAAAGGCAACGGCAACCAGACGGTAACTTATGACGAAATGAATGCCTGGTACCAG
>JAKOOI010000451.1 GCA_022701475.1 Weeksellaceae bacterium | reverse complement strand
TTTCTCCCTTTAGGACCTAAGGTTACCTTTACTGCATTGGCTAATGCATCAACCCCTCTTTTTAAAGCGTCTCTAGACTCGATATCGAATTTTATTTCTTTTGCCATAATTTTGATTGTATTTTGTATTAATGTACTTTGTACAATGTATAATGAATTTTATATTCATGAAATCATTTTACATGAATACATTTTACTTTTTACAGATTAACCAATAACTCCTAAAAGATCTCCTTCTTTTACAATTAAATAATCTTTTCCGTCCAGTTTCAACTCAGAACCGGAGTATTTTCCGTAAAGCACTTTGTCGCCCACCTGTACGGTAGTCGGCTCGTCTTTTTTACCAGGACCTACTGCCACGACGGTACCTTCCTGCGGCTTTTCTTTAGCGGTGTCCGGAATAATAATCCCTGAAGCGGTTTTCGTTTCTGCAGCGATCGGCTCGATCAAAACTCTGTCTGCTAATGGTTTAAAGTTTACTGACATAATATGTGTAATGTTTTAATTATTTCTGACTTGTATTTCCCTAATAGTATGCCATCACCCATCTGTGACTGAAATGGCAGAATTTTTTTCAGGGAAGTGAAATTTTGGCAGAAAAAAAGTCCACCGTGGTGGACTTTACTATGGTTATTTATTTGCAGGAAGCGTCATAATCATCAAGCAGCTTTTTATACATATCGGTAAACAGGGCGGTCCGGTATTTCATATTAATCCTTGAAGCTTCAGCACCTCTTTTGCCTTTCAGCAGGGCCTTGCGTTCAATATCGCTGGTCTTTTTATTTTCTTTAAAAGTTTTGTTGGAAAAATAATCGTTCTTCCGGGCTTCGTCTACCTTGGCCAGGAATTCCGGGCAGTCGGCGCCTGCTTCTTCATATGCCCGGTAAAACTTTTTGTACAGCTTTTTCATATTAAGCAGATCAAGCGGGCTCAGCGAGCTGTAATCCACCGGCGCTACGGCAAAGGTTTCATTGGGCTTGCTCAGGTAAATCATTACATAGGTAAGCTGGCAATGGTCTTCATTCCCGTTGAATCCTGCGGAGTTGCTGTCTCCGAAATCGGCCTTGCACACCATGCTGCGGTAACCGTACATATTGATTTTCCCTTTTTCCATCAGCGGGAGCATCAGCACCTTTCCTTCGGATTCCACTTCCAGGTTATTGTTGATTTCTTTTACCAGGCGCTTATCGAGCTGAAAAGTTTCCTGTGTGTCTTCATTGGTGTAAATCAGGCTTTTGATTTCAGATACAGGGATCAGCTGCACTTGTTTGTCATTTTTGTCAGATTTGAATTTTACTTCCTTGCGGTCCAGGTTTGCGTGTTTCGGACCTCTTCCCATGATCTGGAACGTGACTACATCCGGAAGCATAAAATCCTGGGCAAACCCTTTTTTGGTGCTGCCGTCTTCCATCAGGATTTCAATGGGGATAAAATCCCGCTTTCCGGTGTAGAACTGTAGGGACTGGGCAAAGAAGTGCTGTGCAGAGAGCAGCAGTAAAATCAGGTAGCTGAACTTTTTCATGGTTTTTATTTTTTTAAATCTGCGCAAAGCTAAAAAAAGTACCCGGATGAGGAGTACTTTTTAATAATAATTGATAATAATTTTAGTTTTTCTTTCCGGCTGCCTGCATCGGGTTTACTTTCCCGTTGGATGCGCCTCTTGTGGCTCCGGCTTCTTTCTGCTTGAAGAGATCAAACTTGGAAACCTGGGTGTTTCCACCATCGTTGCTCCAGAAATTGTTTGACGTATCAATATCGGCTGTTTCCCGCATCGGGTCCAGCTGGATGGATTTTAATTTCTTGTCGAAATAATACGTTTTGGAAACTTTCTGCTCGTTCAGCCTCCAGATCTGGGCAGACGATTTATCTTTCAGTTTGGTTCCGTCCTCAAAGGTAAACTCCAGGATTACCGGCATTACAAGTCCGCCTTTGTTGGTAAAATCGATCTGGTAAGCGGTCATGTTCTTAAACTTATCTTTTTCCTTTTGGGTTAAAGGTTCGGTTCCTTCAGATTTGAAAGTGTATTCTTTGGTATTGTCCACTTTTTCCTGACCTCTGTCGTATCGGTAGTAGAAATCCTGGGCTTCTTTATCCTTATCGACATAGAACGTGATGTTTTTGTCTTCGCGGTTCCTGATTTTTGAAATGTCCTCAAAATCATTTTGCGCAGGCTTGTCTACTTTGTATTTGGTTTCCTTGGCTTCTCTTGGTGCTGTTTCAAGATCCGGTGTGGCAATAGTTACTTTATCGATCGCAATATCTACAGGATCCGTTCCGTAGAACCATCCTCTCCAGAACCAGTCCAGGTCTTCGCCGCTGGCGTCTTCCATCGTTCTGAAGAAATCAGCCGGTTCAGGATGCCTAAAAGCCCATCTTTTCGCATACGTTTTAAATGCTTTGTCGAAAAGCTCTCTTCCCATGATCGTTTCCCGAAGGATATTCAGCCCCGTTGCCGGTTTTGAGTAGGCATTCGGTCCGAACTGAATGATGTTTTCCGAATTGGACATGATCGGCTCCAGCTGGTCTTTCGGAAGCTTCATATAATCGGTAATCGTCCATGCCGGTCCTCTTTTGGACGGGAATTTATTGTCCCATCGTTCTTCGGTAAGGTATTCTACGAAAGTATTGAGCCCTTCGTCCATCCAGCTCCATTGTCTTTCGTCGGAGTTGATGATCATCGGGAAGAAGTTGTGTCCCACCTCGTGGATCACCACACCGAGCATTCCGTTTTTAATCCCTTCGGAATAGGTTCCGTCTTTTTCCGTTCTTCCATAGTTGAAGCAGATCATCGGGTATTCCATTCCGTTGGCCGCTTCCACCGATTGGGCCACCGGGTAAGGGTAAGGAATCGTAAATTCGGAATAAGTTTTAATGGTGTGTGCTACCGCTTTGGTTGAATATTTACGGTATAAATTGTAAGCTTCTTTCGGGTAAAAGCTCATGGCCATCACCTTGTTGCTGTTTTCAGGAATGGTAACGCCCATTCCGTCCCACACGAATTTCCTTGAAGACGTCCAGGCAAAATCCCTTACGTCATTTGCTTCAAAGCTCCAGGTTTTTCTCTGCTTGGAATGGTTTTTCTCTGCTTTTTTAGCTTCATCTAAAGTAACGATCTCCACAGGTTCCCCTGAGGTTCTGGATTTGTTATAGCGTGCTAATTGTTCAGACGTTAAAACCTGGTCGTAGTTTTTACATTCTCCCGTTCCGCCGACAACATGATCTGCCGGAACGTTCATGTTTACTTTAAAGTTTCCGAAAACCAGGGCAAATTCGCCTCTTCCGGTAAACTGGTGGTTCTGCCATCCGTGGAAATCGCTGTAGACGCACATTCTCGGATACCACTGTGTCATGGTATAAAGGTCGTTCCCGTCTTCGGCAAAGTTTTCATAACCGCCGCGGCCGCCCATTTTGATCCGGTTCGGGATGTTGTAGTTCCAGTCGATTTTGAAGACCAGCTTTTCTCCCTTTTTCAGGACTTTCGGCAGGTCGATCCGCA
>JAKOOI010000422.1 GCA_022701475.1 Weeksellaceae bacterium | reverse complement strand
GCCGTACAAATGGGACTGATTTACGTGAATCCTGAAGGACCGGACGGAAATCCTGATTCCGTGGCTGCTGCCAAAGACATCCGCGATACCTTCGGAAGAATGGCCATGAACGATGAAGAAACCGTAGCCCTGATCGCCGGTGGGCATACCTTCGGGAAAACCCATGGTGCCGGGCCTGCGGACCATGTCGGCAAAGAACCGGAAGCTGCCGGAATCGAAGCCCAGGGATTCGGCTGGATCAGCTCGTTCAGATCCGGGAAAGGACCTGATACCATTACCAGCGGGCTGGAAGTGACCTGGACCGAGACACCTACCGAATGGAGCAATTATTTCTTCAAAAACCTTTTCGAAAACGAGTGGGAGCTTACCAAAAGCCCTGCCGGAGCCCATCAGTGGATTGCCAAAGATGCAGAAGCCATCATCCCGGATGCCTTCGACTCCAATAAAAAACATAAGCCTACCATGCTGACAACGGATCTCTCCCTGAGAGTAGACCCGGAATACGAAAAAATCTCAAGGCGTTTCTATGAAAACCCTGACCAGTTCGCCGATGCCTTCGCGAGAGCCTGGTTCAAGCTGACCCACCGCGATATGGGTCCGAAAGCCCGCTATCTGGGGCCTGACGTTCCGGCAGAAGAGCTGATCTGGCAGGATCCGCTCCCCGAAGCAGACTATGCCATCATCAACAATTCCGATATCGAAGAGCTGAAATCAAAAATCCTGGATTCCGGATTGAGCACCCAGGAACTGGTGTTGACGGCATGGGCCTCGGCTTCCACTTTCAGGGGAAGCGATAAAAGGGGAGGTGCCAACGGGGCACGCATCCGCCTGGCGCCGCAGAAAGACTGGGAAGTAAATAACCCTGCACAGCTTCAGAACGTGCTGGGGATCCTGGAAAATATACAGCAGGAATTCAATGAAACCCAGACCGGAGGCAAAAAAGTTTCGCTGGCCGACCTTATCGTACTGGCCGGAACGGCTGCCGTAGAAAAAGCAGCGAAAGAAGCCGGCCACCAGGTGATCGTTCCGTTCACGCCCGGAAGAACGGATGCTTCACAGGAGCAGACCGATGTAGAATCCATGGCGTATATGGAGCCGGCAGCCGACGGTTTCAGGAATTACCTGAAGAAAAAGTTCTCCGTGTCTACGGAATCCCTGCTGATCGACAAGGCCCAGCTGCTCACCCTTACCGCTCCGGAACTCACCGTCCTGATCGGGGGAATGAGAGCACTGAATGCCAATTTCGACGGTTCCCGACACGGGATCTTCACCAGCCGTCCCGGCGTCCTGACCAATGACTTCTTCGTTAACCTCCTTGATATGGGAACCCAATGGAAAGCGGCTTCTCCAGACCAGGAGCTTTATGAAGGGACCGACCGAAAAACCGGAGCACAAAAATGGACCGCCACCCGCGCCGACCTCGTTTTCGGCTCCAATGCCGAACTGAGAGCCATTGCCGAAGTCTACGCCAGTTCCGATGCCCAGCAGAAATTCATCAGCGACTTCGTGGCTGCCTGGGTAAAAGTGATGAACCTGGACCGATTTGATATAAAGTAATATTTATATACAGTGTTAAGTGATGAGGCAGCCTGCGGGCTGCCTTTTTTGTGGTTTTTGTTTAAGAAAAGTTTTGCAGTAAAAACAATTAAGGCTTTAATTTTAAATGTACCTGAAATGGTAAAGATTATAACTCTTTATTAATCGTTTTAATAACAATATTTTACAAGTGTATATAAAAATAGCCTTGACAAAAAATTATTAAGGCTTTCTCAATTTGGAATTATCTATTTACTGTTTATTGAAAATTAAACCTTTTGTTTCTGGCAGGTAAATATTAACATCTGTTGCACTTGGACATTTACTACTGTCGAGAATTATATCATTAGGTCGGTATTCCCATGAAATTTGAGTGGAGTTAATTCTTTTTAATTCAATACTTCACCAACCTACTTTACAGTTCGTGCCACCATAATTAAACCATATGGTGTTTTTGTCAGGATAAGTTCCGCGGCTATATATTGTATGCTTAAGTTGATTAGGTTGAAAATTCATATTTTGTGTGTCTTGAAGAATGTTTCCCGTTGAATTTTTAACAATATATCTAATTGATAATGCATCCTGATAAATATTTAATGATTTAAAGAACTTCATTGTTTCTTTTATGATAAATAATTTAATTTCATTTCCTTGAAAATTAGTTTTGTATTCTCCAACATAGGGACTTAATTCATTATTTAAGTCTTTTATATAGGACCCTTGTGGAATTTCTTCAAAGTTTGTATTGAGGGGAAAGATTTGTTGTGCTTTACAAGAAATTACTATAACAAATAGAATTAAGTGTTTTATATTTTTCATATTTTCTTTTTTTAATATTAAGGGCATGGCGTAGCTGTTGTTGTTCCGTCAGTATTTTTAACTATTGTTTTTATAGTTCCATCATTCTCTATTCTTTGTAAATCAATCTTACTGTCTAACCCCATGTCTTTAAGAGCTTTGAAAAAAAACGTTCAATTTCTTCATTACTCATATCGCTAGTAGAAGGTTTGTAAATTCCGTATCTAGTTTGATACCTATCAGTATATTCGTCTAACTGCTCCTGTGAATAGTTTGTTATAGCATCTTCATAAGCCCCATTGAACCAAATGACATAATGCATGCCATTTGGAGTTACTATTCCAACATAAGCATTTTTTACATTTTCGGGGTTAGATGTTGGCTGTGCTCTTGCAAAACCTAATAATTGGTCAACATCTGGTGGTGATAACATTGGTATTCCTGTTGGAGTATGATTATGATAAGCTTCTGCATAGCCTGTTTTATTTCCAAAGTTCACACTAAGGATTCGTCACTTTAAAGTGGAAATAGGTTACAGAAAGAACCTTTAGTACCTTTAATTTCTTTAGAAGACTTGATAAAGACCAT
>JAKOOI010000417.1 GCA_022701475.1 Weeksellaceae bacterium | reverse complement strand
GAGCCCGGCCGTCGGCGGATGGATCGCCCAGAAAATGGGCTACGGCTCTTCCTTCATGATTCTCGGAAGTTTTGCCGTGGTGTCCCTTTTGCTGTGGCTTTTTTACTCAGGAAGCCTGAAGGAAGCCTGCGGGCACGCCGGGAGTGATGAGTAATGAGTGATAAGTTATGAGTTGAAGTGTTGAATGATGGTTATCCACAACAAAATACCGGTACGGTATCAGCCATTGACTAAAGGCAAGAAGCTAACAGCAAGAAGCCATTAGCCATTAGCCAGAAGCTAGCTGCCATCAGCCAAAAGCCAGCTGCCGAACAAATTTATATTGACATAAGATCCTGACTGTATGGATGCTAATTTTTTCATTTACCTGATTGCCCTGCTGGCAACGGCCGGTGTGATCATACGCCCTTTTAAAATACCGGAAGCCATATGGGCCGTTTCCGGTGCTGTATTGTTGCTGATGCTGGGGCTGATCTCCTTTTCAGCGGTATGGACCGGGATTTCCAAAGGAACGGATGTCTATCTTTTCCTTACCGGCATGATGCTGCTGGCGGAATCTGCCCGGCAACAGGGCCTGTTCGACTGGCTGGCCGGTCATGCCACGCGGTTCTCAAAGGGTTCCGCCGTCAGGTTGTTTATACTAATCTACCTGGTAGGGCTTGTCGTGACGGTCTTTATGTCGAATGATGCTACCGCTGTTGTCCTTACGCCTGCAGTAGCCGCTGCTGCCCATCATGCCCGTGTAAAACAGCCGCTGCCCTACCTGCTGATCTGTGCTTTCATCGCCAATGCCGCCTCTTTTGTGCTGCCGGTTTCCAACCCGGCCAATCTCGTCATTTACGGAAGCCATATGCCGCCGCTGACAGTCTGGCTGCAGACGTACCTGCTGCCTTCATTTTTTGCTGTTGCCATTACCTTTCTGATGTTGTATCTGACCCAGCGCAAAAACCTCCGCGAACCGATCTCTACGGAGATCCCGATAGAGCCGCTGTCCGGAGGCGGAAAAATTGCCTTGGGCGGGATCCTTTTTACGACTGTCATACTGCTTATCGCTTCTTCATTTCAATATCCACTGGGTATACCGACTGCCGTTTCCGGGATTGCCGTAGCTGCTGTAGTCACCCTGATGACCCGGCAGAATCCGGTGCGCCTTGTCCGAAGCATTTCCTGGGCGGTACTTCCGCTGGTGGCTGGTCTCTTCATCCTGGTGGAAGCCCTTCAGGAAGCAGGCCTGATTAATGTGCTCCACCAATTCCTGACAGAAGGCTCACGTACTTCCCCGGAATCCACCGCCCTGATCAGCGGCGGCATCACTGCTTTCGGCAGCAACCTGATCAACAACCTTCCTGCCGGACTGATTGCCGGAAGCACAGTATCGGGTGCCCAGCTGCCGTCATTGGTCAGGAGCTGCATCCTGATCGGGATCGATCTGGGTCCGAACCTTTCCGTCACCGGCTCCCTGGCTACCATTTTATGGCTCACGGAACTGCGCCGCCACGGCCATTCCGTCAGCGCCCGGAAATTCCTGAGCCTCGGAACGGTCATCATGATCCCTGCCCTGCTTACTGCCATGGGTGCGTTATGGCTGGTCCATCATTTCGGGTAATTCGTATGTATTAAAACGGATCAGTAAATGGTTATCATAAAGGAAATGAACAGATCATCTTTTTTGGTATTGATCTGCAATCGACAGTATTGCCATTGAACATGCAAATGCCCGCAAAACAATTTTTACGGGCATTATCAATTGTTATAAAGCCGGTGGAATGTGTTTGTTTCCGCTTGTCCAGCAGAATCAAAGGACTGGACAATACTCAGGATTTCACATCAGATTACCCTTTATCAGGCAGCATCATATGAGCTGACTGTACATCATTTAGCCTTAAATACCAGCTCAGACGGATCCGTCATTTGCTGCTCCTTTGCTTCCCTGAATTCCTGTATTCCGGTTGATTTTCCCTCCCGATTCCTTGAATTCGGCAAAGGCATCTGCAAGGGCCTGCATTTCCTCATCGAGGCCCGGGGCAAATTCTTCCGGACGTTCCGGAGCCGGTGGGTTCGGGAAGGATTCGCGGGGTTCTTTCAGGGTGGTCAGCTGGGTACCGTCGTTGAACGGTGACGGTCCGCTGAAGATCTGCTCCATCAGGGATCCGTCCATGCGGAAGGTATACTGCTCGCGGTGAAGGCCCAGATCGAGGAGCCTTTTGACTTCAGGGAACTGTGAAGAATCAAACTTCGGTACCGGCAGGGCCTTGCCCCAATCGACGCCGAGGGTTTCCAGGGCCTTGGCGAAGGCTGCCTGGTGGGCTTCGTCGCGGACGATTAGGAAAGCTACGGTGGCCCGCAGGGTCTTATTGCTGCTCATCTGGTAGATCCGGCACTTCTGAAGCCTGCCGGTGGCCTCCACTACCAGGTTGTCCATCAGGTCGAGCACCAGGTTGCCGTGGTTATGCACATAACTTCCGCTCCACGGGTTTCCGGCAGCATCCACCGGCAGGGCCGACTGGGCACCGATGATGTAGTGGTGCGGGTTCTGCTGTTCCTTGGCCATGTCCAGGGCAGTACCGCCGCCTTTGCTCGGTGCTTCGTACTTTTCTCCCTGGTAGCGCGGCGATCCGTCCAGCAGCTGGGAAATGGTCTTGGTGATCAGCTCTACGTGGGAAATTTCTTCGATTCCTACGCCCTGGATCAGATCCAGGTATGGTGTGGCCTTGCCGCGGAAATTAAAACTCTGGAAAAGGTACTGCATCATCGTCCGCATTTCCCCGAACTGGCCGCCCAGCCCTTCCTGTAAGGCATTCACTGCCGACGGATCCGGTTCGTCCGGTACAATCGGATTGATTAGATTCTGTGAATGGTAAAACATAAACTGTATTTTTGGTGTTCCCCTACATCGCAGCGAACACCATGCCATCCAGCCTCTGCCCGATCATCATAAAATACTGATAACTAATTTATTAAACACCTGATCTGAATCATAAAATTCGGGAATTTGGGAATGATAGATACCTGGGTACATCATAAAACATGATCATTCCTGTTTACGGGCCATCACCATACAATGATCTTCTTTTCTTTCCGATACGTACTGAAATCCCGCTTTTGAATATAATCTTTTTGCTTTATTATTATGAGATTGCACTTCCAGCGAAAGTTCTATCCTGCCAAATCTTTTTCCGGCCTCCTTTATGATGCTCCCAAGTAATTGCATACCGATATTATGACCCTGAAATTCAGGCTTTACATACATCTGGTAAATGTTTCCAATGTTCTCTGCATTCTTTACCAGAACACCAATCCCGATTAACTGACTGTCCAGAAATGCTCCACAGACCAATTTATCAGATGCCTGATTTTCAATATCACTCTCAAGCGGGAGTCTATCGAGTTTCACGGATTCTTCATAGTCTGCAGAAAAAAAGTCCGGGAATTCCTTTAGACTCTCTAATCTTATTTTCCTGTATTCACTGCTTTCTCCCGGCAGCAAAGGTCTAAATTCAATATTCATATTTCAAAACAGGGATGCTAATATCCTGAAATACCTGCATCAGCTGAAAAACGGCGACAGGTTCTAAGGCTGAAAATACATTGTGGTCCGGTTGTAAATTATAGTATATTGTCCGGTTGACTGTAAAAAGCTTCTGTCAAGTAGCGGAAAAGCATACTGATTTACAATAAAATCATTTCACAACATCATCGTTAATCTGATTTCTAAAAATTTATCATCAGCTTTACCCTGTTTAAAATACCGGCCTCTTCATACATCGAAATCTTTTTAACGCGAAATCATTTTTTTATGATTAATTCCCCAATCTTTTAATGCGTAAATAATAGGGGTCAGCGTGGCAGCATAAGGTTCAGATCTGTAGATGATTTTTACCGGATAATCATCGATAATGATCCTTCTGATCAGTTTATGCTGTTCCAGATCTTTCAGTTCTTTGGCCAGCACCTTCGGGGTAATCCCTTCAATACTGTCCTGAATATCGGTAAAACGCTCATTCCCTACACCGACTGAGATAATAATTGCCAGTTTCCACTTGCCATTGATCACTTCCAGGGCATCCTTTACAGGTTTTACGGTATTGAGACATTCGTTGTATGCTTTCTTTTTTGCCATATAGAAATTAAGTTTTCTTATACTATGGAAGCTTTTTCAGCATTCACTTCATCCATGATTTCAGCAAACAGCTGAGCCGATTTTATCCGGTCTTCCGGTGCAAAGATATTGGAAACCATAATAATCTCATCAACCTGTGTTTTCCGGATAAAATCTTCAACCTGTCTTTTTACCGTTTCTTTACTTCCTACAAACGAATATTTCAGCATCTGATGCAAACTCGGGTGCTTCAGAACTTCTCTCAGGTCTTCCGTCATTTCAGTAGGAGCCTGAAGCGGTTTTGAATTTCCGGTTAGTATACCAAAAAACATTCTGATTAATGAGGTGAATGCCCTTTCCGCCTCTTCATCGGTATCGGCAATGATGATGTTGGCTCCGGCAATCGTGTATGGTTTTTCCAGGACGTCCGAAGGCTGAAATTCTTCACGGTAGATTTCCAGAGCGGCATGCAGATGGGCCGAAGCAAAATGACTGGCGAAAGCATACGGCAATCCTTTCGCTGCGGCCAGATGCGCACTGTCTGTACTTGAACCTAAAATATAAATGGGAACCTCTGTTCCTTCCGCAATCGGAACCCGGACTTTTGAAGTTCTATTTTCAACCGAAAAATAATCCTCGATTTTCTCCACTTCTGCCGGGAAAGAATGTGCCGCTTTCATGAAATCCGAACGGATGGCCTGTGCTGTCGGCATATCGGTTCCGGGAGCCCGTCCCAATCCCAAATCAATTCTGTTGGGATAAAGCTGTGCCAAGGTTCCGAATTGCTCGGCAATAACCAACGGAGAATGGTTAGGAAGCATGATCCCTCCCGAACCTACTTTTATCTTCGTTGTATTTTCAGCAACATACCCTATCAAAATGGATGTCGCACTGCTTCCCACTGAATCGGAATTGTGGTGTTCGGCAAACCAATATCTTGTATAATTATTTTCTTCTGCCGTTTTCGCCAATGAAAGTGAGTTGTTTAAAGTTTCTTTAAAACTGCTGCCATCCGAAACAATGGCCAGTTCCAAAACTGAATATGATGTTTTTTTACTCATAATTTCTGTACTTAATGGCTGTATGATCAAACCATGCCCTGCAAAGTTACAAAATTGCTTTATTAAAGAAAGCAGTTATCATAGTGATAGTTAAATTTTATAATGGAGAAAAACATCTAATCCGCTTTCCTTTAGGAAAGTGCTATAAAAAAGAAAGCTATTTTATTGTAGATTTGTACCGTCAGATAATTCAGCGCTGATAAAATGAAATATGGAAATGAATAAAAAAAACAGAATTACCGAAATCTTAGGAATTAAATATCCCATTATTCAGGGCGCTATGTCCTGGGTTACAAATGCAGAACTGGTTGCCGCAGTAAGTAATGCCGGAGGTCTGGGAATGCTGGGTCCCCATGCAGGTCAAAAAACAAATCCAACATCATTCGAGGAAATTTTACAACGGTTACGGAAAGAAATACGAAAAGTGAAAACACTTACTGATAAGCCGTTCGCTGTTCCGGTTGTGTTATCGAACGATGTAAGCACGATTGATACAATTGCAGATCTGTTAATTGAAGAAGAGGTAAAAACAGTTCTTATCAATGGCATTGAAGATTTTGATTTTGAGCCTTTGGTTAAAAGATTCAAGGACCATCATATCAAAACCGTTTACCGTGCTTTGAATCCCAGCGTTGAAAATGCCATATATGCAGAAAGCATAGGCGTTGATATACTCGTAGCCACCGGATTCGATGAAGGCGGAACCGTTCCCGATAAGATCATCGGCACATTTTCAATTGTACCGATGATTTCGGATGCGGTCAGTATTCCGGTGATGGCTGCAGGCGGTATTGCAGATGTCCGGAGTGTCCGTGCTGCATTGGCGCTGGGAGCTGAAGGTGTTTTTGCAGGAACCGTTTTTATAGCCACAGAGGAAAATCCCGCTGCCCGAAATGTTAAGCAGCTTATTGTTGATCATTCCGCAAGTGACCTGCTGATTTTCAGGACCCATCCTGCCTATTACCGGTCTATACCGACACCTTATAGCCGTGAGCTTCTGGCAATGGATGAACGGGGACAGTCGCGTGATGAAATTGCCGATAAAATGTATGGGGAGCAGGGACTGAAAGTTGGAATGCTGGACGGTTATATCGACAGAGGATATATCACTGTAGGAAACGGGATTTCCTATATCAAAAAGATTCGTCCTGTAAAGGAGGTGATAGCAGATATGATGTATGATTTCAATTGATCCAATTGTGATCTTCATTGCAGGCACACCGGCAATTCATCCCTGTTAAAACAGGGAATGGATAAAATCAGGGAACAACTGAAAGCAGGTGCTGTATCAGACAGCCCGGGAGAGAACCGGGGTTCCAGAACGGGATCATCATTAGTAACTCCATGCAGGGACCGCAAATTCCTGTACAAAACAGTAATATAACATTATAGATATGACTTTAAGGTATGCGTTTGACTGTTTCACAAAAGTCAGTTTCATAATCAGTTCCGGCAAGATCCGTCTTGTCCCAGAGGAAAAGTAACCGTACGTACCCTGCACTTACATAAACCTTTAATCAAAAGTCGGATCTTTTTTTGCCCAAACCGGTATCAGCTGATTTTTCCCTTTTCTTCTTCATCCAGTTTTATCATCAGGTCGTAAAAATCCCGGTATTGGTCCCGGAATTCGTCTTCCCTTTCATGGTCCCACAGGACTACCGGGTAATTCCTGTCCGCCTGGTTTCTGCTGGTATCGAAACACAGCAGTCCCCAATCGCTCCAGCCGGCAAACGGAATATATCCTTTGTCGATAAGAAACTCCCTTGGATAACCGTTAAAAATCATTTCTGAGAGGCTTGCCCGCCATGTATTTACCGGATGTTCGCAGAAAGAAACTTCAGCAATCTGAAGTTCATAAAAGTGCTTATGTTTCAGAAAAGTTTTGTAATCGTCCGGGAATGGATGTCCGGTTCTGTTTTCTATTTCCTCAATTTCAAAATCCCTAACTTTACCGGCAACAGGAATCCAGGTCTGCCATCCATCCTCTTTGTCCTGATCCGGATCAGCCATTTCAGGCTCAATGTCACCCGGCGTACGGTTAAGTTCAAGATCAACTAATTTATTTAAATAGGTATCGATTATATCTTTTATTGCCTGTTCTTTCATTGTTTTGTTGTTTTACACGATCAGCTCACTTCCTAAGTGTCACGCCCGCGCCGATCTGCGCTATATAACTTTCGCAGCTGTTTATAAAGTTTATTTTCATCATTTTCTGATGTATGTCAAATAATTTATGCATTACGTCAACCCGAAGTATACCATTCAGAAAGCTGTTGATGATATTACTATACATTATTTTATGTAATGATCCATTG
>JAKOOI010000412.1 GCA_022701475.1 Weeksellaceae bacterium | reverse complement strand
TCAATATTATGTCACACAATATAGCAGTGGCTGTGAAAGTGTGAAAGTTGCTTTCAAAGTTTTTTCAACACAGGGAATTACGCCTATAGCCAGCTCCCAACAGACCTTCTGTGCCGCCAACCTGCCTATAATTTCAGACCTTCAGGCCACAGGGCAGAGCATCAAATGGTATGACGCAGCAGGAAACCTGTTGGCTGCAACAGCTCCACTGGTAAACGGACAGACTTACTACGCTTCACAGACCATCAACGGCTGCGAAAGCAATAAAACGGCAGTCCAGGCCATTGTGAATGAAACCCCGAAACCGGCCGGAAACGCAGCCCAGGATTTCTGTGCCTCTGCAAGCCCTACACTGGCCAACCTGGCCGTTACAGGAAACGGGATCCGGTTCTACAATGCCGCAGGAACCCTGCTGCCGCTCACAACGCCGCTGATTCACGGCGTAACGTATTTTGCTACCCAGACCGTTACTAACTGCGAGTCTGAAAAGCTTGCCATCGCCGTGACGCTTTCCACCGATAATGTTCCGGCTCACGATCATGCATCGGTTTTCTGCAACAGCAATACGGGGAGTTCCATGACCGTAAACCTGGTTTCCTATCAGCAGGATATCATCGCCAATCCGGCCCTCTATACCTTTGCCTACACTGATGCTTCAGGAAACCCGATAGGAAATCCGTCTGCCTACAGTCTTCCGCTGGGAACCACTATTATCCACGTAAAAGTAATGACGCCGGACGGCTGTTTTAAAGTAGTAAGGCTGAACCTGACACTGCACCCGAAACCCAATGTGGAACTCCCGGAAAGGATGGACTTCTGTGACGGGAAAAGCATAACCCTGGATGCCGGAGCCGGCTATTTGTCCTACCTGTGGAATACCGGAGCCACCACACAGACCATTTCCGTTTCCGTTCCGGGGACCTATTCCGTGACCGTCACCAACAGTTCGGGGTGCCAGAATACCGATACGGTGCAGGTAAGTTACACAGCACTTCCGGAAATCACAGCGGTAAACATCAGTAACAGTACGGCGACGGTCATTCTTTCTGCTGCAGGAAGCTTTGAATATTCACTTGATAATCTTATATGGCAGGATTCAAATGTATTTACCAACCTGTCTACCGGGGAATATACCGTTTATGTAAGGACAAAGGGCGGATGCATCATCGGCCGGAAGAAATTTTCCATTTTCGATATTCCCAATGCCTTCACGCCGAATGCCGACGGCTACAACGACCACTGGAACATACAGGGACTGGAAAACTATCCCGGAACGGAAATCAATGTCTACGACCGCAGGGGACTGCCCGTCTTCAGAGAAATAATGACAAAAAAGCCGCTGTCCTGGGACGGGAAGCTGAACGGAACCCCGCTTCCTACCGGAAATTACTGGTATACCATAAAAGTATCAGATGGCAGGATGTATACCGGCTGGCTGCTGATTAAGAATAGGGAATAAAAAAAACCCGGATCTGTAAGATAGGTGCTTATAAGCTGTATTTTACCTTGATTCCGACATATCCGGGTAATCTTTGTATTGTACTTGTCTGAAGGGTTACATTCTGTAACGTTGATAATACGATTTGTGTTGTATTGAAATTTAAAATATCATTACCCACTAAACTGTATTCCCATTTTTTACTGTAATCGTACGATATTTCAAAATCTGTTTTTAAAAAATGTTGTTTTTGTTCAGAAGTATAGATATTGTAGTGATTCCGGAGATTGTATTTTAAAACCTTACTCACTGAACCTTCAAAATCAACAAATATTTCAGTTCTGTCACTGGTTGCTTTTCTGTCTAAAGCGATATACTCACTGATATTAGTCTGTTTAGAGATACCTAATTCATAGTTGAAAAAACCCTTTTTAAAAACACTCATTACACTTGCTTTCATCAGAATATTTTCAGAAGCAATTGGATTTTCTATATGATCTACAATACTTAATGTATTGGATTTAGAATAGCTCCCGTTTAATTTAATCTTATTTTTTATAAAATTAAGTTTCTTTTCAAAATTAATACCTGTGTACCATGTCCGGATAGGATCAGAGTTAAGCATCTGGCTTATCAAAACATATTTTGGTAACAACTGACTTGCTGTTACAATTGACTTTTCATTTTTAATAAAATTTAAATTTAAAGACAGCTGTGTACCTGAAAACAAGTTGAGATACCGTAAATAGACATTCAGATTACGGCTTCTGACAGGAACCCCGGCATTCAAAAGATTGTCTTTCAACAGTCTGTTATAACCGTCTAATACAGGTTGGGTAAAAGCCTGGTTCGCAGTTATAAAGTCGTTTTTTTCTTCGTAAATAAAATTAAGTTCAGACATTTTATCTAACTGAAATTTTGCACTGGCTTTCGGAAGATACAGGAATTGATGTAAAGAGCTGTAATACAATAATGTGTTTTGCAGTGAAAACTGAAAAAATCCTTTCCGTTTATAAATATTGAAATCTAAGTGGTAGAAGTTCCGGTTGAATCCGGTATTATTTGAATATAGAGAATTTTCAATGGATGATGAGAAATTCTCCTGAGCAGAAGAATATCCAAGAGCCATGTAGTAAACCCATTTTTTGGGTCTAAAAGTATAAGTACTTAAAAAACCATAGGTATTCTGAGTATAATTTTTATATTGCAATAACGGTGAGTTTTCATTTAAAATATTCGGAAGCTGATCTAATTGAAAATCATTTTTCTGCCGGTTGATATCATGGTAAATATAAACTGCTAAAAGCTTTGTGGGGGATAATTTAGAGGTGTAGCTTAATTGTTGGGATAATGTGTAAGGTGTATCCTCAACCTTTTCAAAAATCGTATTTCGGACCGCACCGGAAATTTGATCTGTCTGAATATTTTTGTCTGCCGCATAAGGATCAAATGCCAAGCTGTAAGTTAGTAAACCGGTATCTGATACTAAATAATCTATATTAGCCCTGGTTCTGTTGAAAAACAAATTCTCTTTTGTCTTTATATTTTCAGAAGTGCTGTAGTTTGCATTCTGATCAAAGAATGAATTGCTGTTTAAAATACTTTTATTTTGACTGACGTTATTAAAAATGCTGTATATACTGAGCTTTGTTTTTTTCGACAAATAAGAAGTGATGTTTAATGCACCAAAGTTATTATGCTTTTTCGTCATTCTGTCATCACTCAATAGCATTGCAGGAATTTGAAAATCTGAACCGCTGTTACGCCTGCTCACAAAATCATTTTTAGATGCAATGATCATTTTAAAGTACTGGTCAAATGTAATGACTTCATCATTGA
>JAKOOI010000536.1 GCA_022701475.1 Weeksellaceae bacterium | reverse complement strand
ATGAGCTGGGATTTGAACATTCACAGTCGTTCAGTACGCTTTTCAAGAAAAAAACGAAGATGTCGCCATTAGAATTCCGGCAGGCATTCAGTTAAAACAGCGGCTGACGGAAGACGGTTACCTGGTGTTCGAAGAGAATATCACCGCCATCGGCGCCGGATCGCTATTTATTAAAACAAAAAGCCTGTATGACACGCAGGCTTTATATTTTTGAAATCAGGACATTTCTTCTTTAATTTTGATCTTATGCGTTTTCCCCCATTCGGCAAGTGCACTGATTACCGGTTTTAGCGTACGGCTGTAATCCGTTGAAATATATTCTACGACTACGGGTGTTTGCTCCGCATGCACTACCCTTTTTACAAATCCGTTCAGCTCAAGGTCTTTTAATTCGTTGGAAAGAACCCTGGCAGAAATTCCCTCAACCTTTCTCTGCAATTCATTGAACCGGATATTCCCGCTTTCCTGCAGCACGATAATAATTTTCAGTTTCCACTTTCCGCCGATCACATAGATGGCATCTTCAACGGAAGCAAGATGACCCGAACATTCCTGCGCCGTTATCGGCTTTTCAAAAATGACTGTATTTTCCATAGATTTTATTTTCACTAACCCAAAGGTTACTGCTAACCTTTTGTTTACTACTAACTTTTGATAAGCAAATGTACCTAATTTTGCTAAAGAATTTTTAAATAAAAAATTATGAAAAATATCCTTCATATTATTTCAAGCCCGAGAGGAGAAATATCCGCAAGCAGAAAATTAGGAAAAGCTGTTGTTAAAAAAATCCTTGAACAGTATCCGGATGCCACTGTAAAAGAGCGTGACCTTACTAAAAAATTAGTTCCGGTATTGGAAGAAGTACACATCAACACTTTTTTCTCTTCGCCGGAGAATTACTCTCCCGAGCAGCAATCGATCAACAGCTACTCCGAAGAATTAATTTCCGAACTGAAAGAGGCCGACATCATCGTTATCGATTCCCCGATGTATAATTTTTCGGTCCCTACAACCCTTAAAGCTTATTTTGATTTTACTTCCCGGGCAGGCTATACCTTTAAATATAGTGAAAACGGACCGATGGGTTTACTGGATAATGATAAAAAATTATATATCGCTTTTACTTCCGGCAATATCTATTCAACAGGGCCCTACCAGATTTATGATTCGAATGTTCCTTACATTAAACATATTTTCGGGTTTTACGGGATTTCAGACATCAGTGTTTTCCGTGCGGAAGGATTATCCATTCCCGGAATTATGGAAACTTCGATGCAAAAAGCCATTGAAACAATTACAATTGACTGATCCGTTTCGTAATAATTACCGGAAAAAAGCCTTCTCACTACTGAAAAGGCTTTTTTTATTATTTCTAAGCTTCAAAAAGCAAACGCTCTCCGAATTTTCCTTCACTGATTTTCCCGTTTTCATAAACAAGATTTCCGTTAACAAAGGTGTGGGTGACTTTAGAATGAAAATTCATGCCTTCCAGCGGGCTCCAGCCGCATTTGTAGAGGATATTTTCTTTGGCAACCGTCCATTCCTCATTCAGGTCTACCAATACCAGGTCTGCTTTATACCCTTCCCTGATAAAGCCTCTTTTTTCAATCCTGAACAAGATCGCAGGGTTATGTGCCATCTTTTCGACAATTTTTTCAAGCGAAATCTTTCCGTTTCTGTAGTTCTCCAGCATCACTACCAGGGAATGCTGCACCAGTGGTGCTCCGGATGGGCACTTGGTGTAGACATTCTGTTTCTCTTCCCAGGTATGTGGCGCGTGGTCGGTGGCAACAACGTCGATCCGGCCATCCAGCAATGCTTCCCAAAGTCCGTCTTTATCGTGTTGGGTTTTTACGGCAGGATTCCATTTGATCAGTCCGCCTTTCGTTTCGTAATCTTCATTCGTAAACGTCAGGTGATGTACGCAGACTTCCGCCGTTATTTTTTTATCTTTTAAAGGAATATCGTTCCTGAAAAGTGCGGTTTCTTTCGCCGACGACAAATGGAAGACATGAAGCCTTGCCCCGGTTTTCTTTGCCAGTTCAATTGCTTTTGAGGAAGACTTGTAGCAGGCTTCTTCACTCCGGATCAGGTGATGGAATTTTACAGGAATGTCTTCTCCGTATTCGTCGATGTATTTCTGGGTATTGGCCTTGATGGTTGCTTCATCTTCACAGTGAACGGCAATCAGCATTTTGGTATTGCTGAAAATATTTTCCAGCGTTTCCGGATTGTCCACCAGCATATTCCCGGTGGATGAACCTAAGAATAATTTGATTCCCGGAACATTCCGCGGATCTGTTTTAAGCACCTCTTCCAGGTTGTCGTTGGTCCCGCCCATCATGAAGCCATAGTTGGCGTAGGCTTTTTGGGCGGCAATTTCGTATTTATCGGCCAGCAATTCCTGCGTTACGGCGTTCGGAACAGTGTTGGGCTGATCGATGAAGCTGGTAATTCCTCCGGCAATGGCTGCTCTCGATTCCGTTTCGATGTCGCCTTTGTGGGTAAGCCCGGGCTCGCGGAAATGCACCTGATCGTCGATCACGCCCGGCAAAAGATATTTCCCTCCGCCGTCAATGATCCGGTCTGCTTCTTCAGCAATCCGGGTATCTATTTTAGTGATGATGTCATTTTCAATTAAAATATCACTTTCAACAGTCTTTCCTTCATTAACAATCTTTACATTTTTAATTAAAGTCTTCATTCTTAATTTTTTACGATTGACTTTGCCAAAGTTGATGGCTTTGCCAGGATTTTGTTTTCCAAAAATAAGCTTTATGAATGAATTTTACCGGGGCCGCTTACAAATCAATTTCTAAATATCTACATTTGCAGAAAAATTTCAGATTTTGAAAAAACTTCTCAACGAAACAATTATATATGGAATCGGGGCCATTATGCCGAGGGTAATTGTCGTATTGCTGAATTATTTATTTATTAAAAATATCGACAACAGTGCATTTGCCATTTTTACCAATCTGTATGCACTGATCTCGTTTGTCAATATTGTTCTTTCTTTCGGTTTTGAGACCGCCTATTTCAGATTTTCATCCGATAAGGAGAATGAACAGAAAGTCTTCAGTACTTCTTTCTGGTTCCTGACAGGCCTTTCCTCCGTTTTTCTGATTCTGGTCCTGCTGTTCAATCAGCCGATTGCTGACGTATTGGGCTATTCCCGTACTCCGGAATTTATCCGCTGGTTTGCCTGGATTGCATTCTTTGATAATCTTCTTGTCATCCCGCTGGCCTGGTTCAGGTTCAACAACAGGCCTGTAAAGTATACGGCAGTACGGGTAATACAGGCGGTTTTCCAGAGTGCTTTTGCCATTGCCCTCTTTCTGTGGATTCCGCAGGAAGTCAGTTTAAAACTGGGATTGAAAGAGAAAGTGGCCTATCCGTTCTACAGCAATCTGGCAGCCAGTTTTCTGGGTGTCCTGCTTGTGATTCCGGTAATTATGAAAGTAAAATTTCAGTTTTCAAAAGATCTTTTCCTTCAGATGACCCGGTATTCCTGGCCTGTTATGATTGCAGGACTGGCATTCATGGTGAACGAAAACTTTGATAAATTCATTCAGAGATTCATCATCAATGACGGTGATGCCGGAGCCTACGGAGGCTGCTATAAAATGGCTGTGCTGATGACGCTGTTTGTAACGGCTTACCGGATGGGAATAGAACCGTTCTTTTTCAAACAGATGCAGAATGAAAATGCAAAGCTCACCTATGCCAAGGTAACGGAATACTTTTCATTTTTCGCATCCATCGTTGCACTGGGAATCATCGCCAACATTTCATGGCTGAAATTATTATTGGTGCCAAACAGTTCCTACTGGATTGCCCTGAATATTATTCCGGTCATCGTAATAGCCAATTTGTTCTTCGGGATTTATTACAACCTTTCCACCTGGTACAAAGTAACCGACAGGACCAGAGTGGGAACCTATATTTCCTGGACAGGTGCCGTAGTGACCATTATTTTAAATCTTGTGCTTCTGAGACATTACGGCTT
>JAKOOI010000382.1 GCA_022701475.1 Weeksellaceae bacterium | reverse complement strand
ACAATGCGGTGATCAGGGGCGATGTCCATTACATCAAAATGGGCAATAAAGTCAATGTACAGGATAATGCCATGCTGCACTGCACGTATCAGAAACATCCGCTGAATATCGGGAATAACGTATCCATTGGTCATAATGCCATCGTCCATGGCTGTACCATCCGGGATAATGTGCTTATCGGAATGGGATCCATTGTGATGGACGATTGCCTGGTGGAAGAGAATTCCATTATTGGCGCAGGTTCCGTAGTAACCCAGGGAACGCATATCAAATCCGGGGAAGTCTGGGGCGGCGTACCGGCAAGGAAAATCAAAGACATCAGCTCCCAGCTGCTGGAAGGAGAAGTAAACAGGATTGCCGATAATTATGTGAAATATTCTTCCTGGTATAAAGAAGACGGTAAGGAGGTGAATAATGAATTTTAAATGGTGAATTTTGCTTCGCCAGTCAATTTTGTTCAGGTACCGGTATTGACTATTGGTCTTTGATAATGGACAAGATGGGAACTTCTGTGGAGCGGTCGATTAGTCTGATCAATCTGAAAATCAATTTTGCTGTTAATATCCGTCTTTCTCAGGGATTTGTATTCACCGGCAATCCGCAGAAATTGACCATTGAATCAAAAAGCATTGCCGGTCCGGCAATGCTTTTTGATTCAAAAGATCCTGTAGGGGTCTCTTGTGAAAAGATGACCTAAGAATTGATCAGTTCAGCTTTTCCGTTATTGCATTTGATTCCGGAAGGCTCATTCACCATCATACAATCTGAAGTAATGCCATATTTCTGGTTAAACGCTTTTACTTTTTCCGTGTACTCATTGATTTTAGGGAGAATTTCGGATTCTTTGTCTTTAGGATAAGCAATGTAAGACTGGGGTCCGCCGCAGGCTTTGGCGCCTATCGGGGAGAAAGTCCAGTTGGCAGCGTCGGTACATTTTTCTTTTAAAATTTCAGATTCAATGGATGCCCGCATCTTATCCAGCTGGGCCTGGTCATATTTCTGGCTGTTTTCATCGGCCGGCCTTTCGGAAATATCTTTCGGAAGATTGGCTTCAGGGGTTTTTGTGGAAGAGCAGGAAGCCATAAAGAGGACCGCGCAGAGGGCCAATGCAGGAATTTTCATACAATAATTTTCTCTTGTTGTCCGGAAGATTTTCCAAATCATATGCCAAGGTAAGGAATTACATTTCATTTTTTGTAATTTTGACGGTGATGAATAATAATTTTTTTGAACTCATAGAACATACCAACAGGAGCGTATTTTTAACGGGAAAAGCAGGAACCGGGAAAACCACTTTCCTGAATGATTTCGTAAAGCGTACCCGGAAAAAGCATATTGTGATTGCGCCTACAGGGATTGCTGCCATCAATGCGGGCGGAGTAACCATCCATTCCATGTTCGGGCTTCCGCTGAGGACTTTCCTGCCGACAACAGAAAGGATCGATACCAGTATGGCCAATAATATTGCCGACCTGATGCCGCATTTCAAGTACCGGAAGGACAAACTGAAGCTGCTCCGTGAAGTGGAAGTGATCATTATTGATGAGGTTTCCATGCTGAGGGCCGATGTGCTGGATATGATGGATTTTTCCCTCCGTTTCATCCGGAGGAACAACCAGCGGTTCGGCGGTGTCCAGATGCTGTTCATCGGCGATCTGTATCAGCTGCCGCCGGTGGTGCGTGATGAGCATATTCTAAAGATCTGTTATGCGTCACCTTTCTTCTTTGACAGTCATGCCATCAAGGAAATTCCTCTTATTACCATCGAACTTACCAAAGTATACCGCCAGTCCGATGAAAATTTTCTGGCCATTCTGAATGCGATCCGTGACGGTGATATAGACCAGATTGATTTCAACAGCCTGAACGAAAGATATGATCCCGGATTTGACGCAAAGGATGAACCTTACGTATATCTGTGTTCCCATAACAAGATGGCAGACGATATCAACCAGGAAAAACTGGACCAGATCGGTACCGCGGCCACGACCTACGAAGCCAAGCTTTTCGGGGAATTCAGGGAAAACCAGTTCCCGAACGAGCAGTTCCTGGACCTTAAGATCGGCGCCCAGATCATGTTTATCCGGAATGATATCTCCGGGGAAAAAAGGTATTTCAACGGGAAGCTGGGTGAAATTTCCGCACTTGAGGAAAACGAAATCAAAGTGATCCTCGACGGAAGCGAAAGGGAGATCACCGTGAAGAGGGAAGTCTGGGAACAGAAAAAATACTTTCTGGATCAGGATAAAAATATCAAGGAAGAAGTCCTCGGAAGCTTCGAGCAGTTCCCGATCAAGCTGGCATGGGCCGTTACGATCCACAAGAGCCAGGGACTGACTTTCGACCGGGTGATTATTGATGCCGGAAAAAGCTTTACGGCAGGGCAGGTATATGTGGCATTGTCCCGTTGCCGTACCCTCGAAGGCATCGTCCTGAAGTCGAAAATAACGCCGGAAGTCATCTTCAAAGACAACCGTATCCTGAAATTCCAGGGGGATACCCACGCGAATGATCATGTGGAAGCCATCCTGAATAAGGAAAAATACGATTACAGCATCAGGAAGGTGCTCCGTACCGTAGATTCGCAATGGCTGCTGAAGGAAGTGGAGGACTGGAACAGGCTGTCGGCAGAGACAAAAAATATCGATCATGTAAAAACAAACCAACTGTATCTCCAGATCAGGCATGAAGCGGTAAACCTCGGTAAGATTTTCGAAAAGCTGGAACGGATCATCTTTCAGAAGCTGAACCTCTTTATCGAGAATAAGGAAGAATGGTCGGAAATTGAAAACAAGTCGAAAGGAGCCGTTAATTTTTTCTTTACGGAAGTACGGGATAAGATCTTCAGTCCGCTGAAGGATTTTTATGCGGAGATCAAGGGGACCAAAGGGCTGAAGCAGTACAATGAAGAATTCAGGGTGTGGCTGGAAGACCTTGAAGAATACCTGAACAGTCTGAAAACCGTCCACTTACTGGAAACCAAACTGCTGGAAGAGAAAAATGACAAGGAAATCAGTATGAAAATCGCCAAGGTTCCTTCGCAGGTACTTACATTCCAGCTGTTTGAGCAGGGAAAAACGATAGGTGAAATTGCCTTGGAAAGGGGATTGGTGAAAGAAACGGTAATCGGCCACCTGGCAAAATTTGCGGAACAGGGCATGCTGGATATTTCCAGGGTCATTACCTCCGATAAAATCAAGGCTTTTGAAGAACTTTTCTACAAAGACCCGAAGGAAACTTTAAACGAGTGGAAAACCGCGCTGCCCAGTCATTTTGAGTTTAATGAAATCAGGATCCTGATCAATCATTTCAATTTCCAGAAGGAGAAAAACAAATAATTTTTATTTAATACTTAATTTGATGGATTTAGATATTAGCTTTTATGCTTATCTGAAATTATTTAAGAATCATTTTTTCAACAAGTCCTTAATGAGTTTACTTTGGCTTTCCATAAGTTTTACCATTTGCTGCTGATTTTCTAAAATTTCAGCAATTAAATCTGGTAAATCATAGTTAATTTTGGTATTCATAGCTTTAATGACAAAAGTAGGGTTGTCAGAATTATTTCCGAAGCTTGAATTTGAAAAGCCTACATTTGAAATTTGTTCTTTAATGAGATCATAAAAATCTATTTCAAAAATTTCTGCAATTTTCTGTAAATTTTGTAAAGTAGGTTTTGTCTGTCCGGTTTCCCATTTGTTATAAGCGGGTTGTGAAATATTTAATTGAAGTGCTACTTTCATTTGTGACCATCCTTTTCGTTCTCTTAGTTTGCGAAGTTTTATTTCTAAACTCATAAAATTAAGATTTAAATGCTAAAATAATATTTTTAAAAATTATAACCAAAATTTATTGATTTTATAACAGCGAATTGTTGTTTTTAAAATAAGAAGAGAATATCTTAGTCATGTGATTGAAGAATAGTCATGCATTCTTCAAAATAATTATTAACTTAAAAAATCAATTACATGAAAAAGAAAATTTTGATCAGTGTTTTAGGTTTATTATCTTTACTGATATTAGTGTCTGCTACAGATAGAAATAGCACAGATACTGAAAGGAGGCCTATGTTTGGTTCGCAGATAACAGGTTACAGCGATTGTCATAATACAGGAATAGTTCAGGCTGACGGAACGCCTCAATGTTCCTGTATACAACATTACACAACGTATGTTTTTTGGATTGGGTTTGACGGTGAAAGAGAATGGTTTGGTACATGCAATTAAATGAAAGAATGTAATAAATTCAGGAAAAGAGCAATGCTCTTTTCTTTTTTAATTCAACTAGGTTTTTTGTCGGGGCAGGCAATTATTAAAAATTCAGACAATGAACAACTTACTTCCATTGAAATTTTAAAATCTAATGGAAGTAAAGTTACTCTGAATAAAGATAAAATTAAAATATTTGATTTTTCCCCAAATGATAAGGTACAATTTAAAAATAGAGCTTATGATTTCTCCGTATATAATGATACCCTCATTTTTTTTGACAAAACCAAAGAGATCGAAGAAGTTGCAATTTCTAATATACATTCGGATCACGGAAGAAAAACTTTTAAAAGTTCTAAGAAAAAAGCTTCTGCAGAAATCTTTTCTAATGGTTATACCGCAACATGCGTCAGAATAAATACTAATAAAAATACTTATGTTAAATCAATTATTATATTCCCACAGCAAAGTTTTAATTTCAATGGAAGATTTGAAGGAAATTTATATATAAAAATAGTTAAAAACTTAAATGGACTTCCAGATGATCAGTCTGAATTGGTTTCTTTTAAAAAAAATCTCTCAGAAATTAAGGTTGATAAATATGGAAATGTAAAGAATTGGGAAATACAACTCCCCAAAATAATTAAATATCCTCCTGAAGGATTTTTCATTATATTTAATTTAGAACCGATAAATAATACGAACTTAGCTCTTATTCTTAATGACGACTCGCAGATGTTCATGTATTATCCACAAACTAAAGAATGGAAGGAGATGAATTATAACGGTTACCGATATAAATTAAAAATTTTACAGTCATTTTGAATTCAATGAAATCAGGATCCTGATCAATCATTTCAATTTCCAGAAAGAGAAAAACAGGACATTATAATATTGACCTGAACCTCAAGGAGAAAAATTCCTGAGGTTCAGGTATGTTTCAGGATCCATTATGGAAAGACGGCTTGCTTTATAATCTTTTACATTTCTTGTAATGATTAAAGTGATATCTGCTCTGTTTTGTGCTGAAAAGTTCTGCAGGGCATCTTCAAAATCTTTGAAACCGGAATGTAATGCTTCTATGATAGTTTGTTTATCCGTTGTAACTACATCCACCATATTCATCAGCAATTTCAGGCTTTCAATTACTTTTTCATGACCGGCATTTTTTCTTAGTATATAATAGATATTACTTACCATAACTGAAGTAATGAAACCTTTAATTTTTCCTTCGTCGCACAGGCTCAGCAGTTTTGCGGCATCATCTGAAAACGGCTGCCGGTCAAATAAAAAATCCAGAAGCACATCTGTGTCAATCAGCAGATGATCCATTAGAGATATTTTTTTGCCAGGCGATCTGATAACTCCTTCTTATAATCAAAATCTTCAGTAGCTTTAAATGACCCTTTTAAAGATTTTACAGCAGGTGTATCTTCTTTTTGATCATCATCTTGCTCGGATGATGTTATTGCCTTTAGGTAATTTTCAATCAAATCAGAAAGGCTGCGTTCTTTTTTGAGGGCATATTTTTTTGCCTTTTCAATTATTGACTGTTCTATAGTCAGTGTCAGTTTTGTATTCATTATTTATATTTTATCACAAATATATAATTTTTATGTATACGTATCTAATTTGTTTTTTTTATACGTGTAATTGACTGTAAGTATGAATTTGTATATACTTATTTACCTGAATTTGATGTATATAGGTCGAAGAAATTAGAACTATATAATCATCATATGAAATATTTTGCGAAAACAAAATGATAATCTTTTGAACATACATAACAGGAGTTCAGAAAATATGGCTTACTGAATTTTTATAATATTATCTATCACATAAGATAACATAATAGTGGTAAATAAAAGCAGTTTTGCCTATCATCAATAATCCAGGATAACCACTCTTCCCTGATGATGATGGATCTGCTGATGCATCTCTACTGATTTTGAGAAAAAATCAAGGGCGTACCAAACGGTCTGCGCATCTGCTCCGTTATCGTCTTTTGCGAAATTTTCCTTAAGATAGGAAAATTCTTTTTCAACAACGTTCAGGAAATCCCGTTGATCTGAAAACTTCCGGTATATCTCCTGATATATTTTTTTTTTAGTATCTGTAAAATTTTCCTCTGTATATGAATGGCCGTCGATCCCGCTGTCCAGTATTTTTCCGGTAAGCAATATGATATAGGCATTAAATCCCAGAAAATCTTCAGCAGAGATGTTCACTCCCGCATCGGTCTTATGTATTTCTTCAATAGGATAATGATGGGTATAATTTCCATATTGGAACATATAGCCTGTGCATACTATTTTGGTAGGCAGTTCATACAGCAGCCTGATTCCGTAATTTCCGACATTATTTTCCCGGATATGCCTATTGTAGATTATTTCTTCATCAAAGAAAAACATGAGTTCCAGTAAGTCGTCAGGCCTGAT
>JAKOOI010000333.1 GCA_022701475.1 Weeksellaceae bacterium | reverse complement strand
AAAAGCGGATTTCCCTCCGAAATCATAAACTCCGGTATTAAGCGACCATACTGCTATAAAAGCAAGCAGTATGGCACTTATGCTGACGTAAACGTATAATTTACTTCGTGTTCTCAATGAGCAGTTTGTTTAATCCAACCGCAGCTTCTCCCAGTCTCGGTCCGAAACCTGAAACCAGGCCTCCGTCCATGGCAATAATTTTCTTGTTCTTCCCGGCGTTGGTCTGTGAAACCCCCGGCATTTTTAAAGCCCCTTCATTTCCTCCGGCACCCTGTAGCCCGCTGGTAAAGAAAAACAGCACATCAGGGTTTGCTTTTACAACGGCTTCCGGGGTTAACGGCTTAAAATCTTCGAAATCGTTTACGGCATTTTCTCCGCCGGCAATTTCAATTAAAGAAGCCATCGGTGTATTTTTTCCGGAAACCATCAGCATATTCCCTCTGGCGTAGATGAACAGGACTTTCGGCTTTTTGGCCATCGGCCGGATCTGTTTCAGATCGGCATCGATTTTATCGTTCAGCTTCCGGTAATCGTTGCTTCCGATGGTTTTGGCTACATCAGCGATGAGCTTTTTGGTTCCGTCTACCGTAAATTCCTGACTGAATACCTCGGTTTTAATTCCGGAAGACTTTATTTTCCCCAGCAGTGCAGGGTTGATGTCCTTATCCGAAGCTAAAATCAGGGTCGGGGAAACGGCCATAATCGGCTCAATGGTCATAGACCGTACGTGTCCCAGGTCTTTGGCCGTCGCTTTCAGTGATTCCGGATAGGTACTGGTGACATCCGTTCCTACAATTTCTTTTTCATGGCCCAGAGCCGCAACGATTTCCGTAATTCCTCCGTTCAGGGTAATGATTTTATTATTGGATCTGGGCGTTTCCTGGCTTAGTTCCGTAGCATTTCCTGTTTTGGTGCCTTCCTCTTTTTTGCAGGAATATACGGCAACCAGCACGGAGACGGCAAGAATGAATTTTTTCATGATCTACTTATTATTTGATTGTATTATAAAGGTTTGTATTCGAACTGAGGGTAGCCTCTTTCCTTGGTTCCGCTTTTCGTAAGCCTTGTAAATCTAAGTTTAAAGTAATATCCGCTTGCATCTTTGATAACATAAAAACGGTTTCCATATACTTCCAACCCATTTGTCCCTACAGGATTTCTCCAATTGGCACCTATGATCCTGTGATCGTCATAAACGAATTTAGCAGGATCAATATCCGATGCTTTAAAGTTATTGTATGCTTCAACACCTGATCCGGAAGCTACAGCCACTTCATAAGCCCCTACACCGCCTACATTATTATGGGTAACAAAATCTGCAAAGATATAGCTCCCTGCTCCATCAATAATATTGGTAAAAACAGTAAAACACAGGTCCCACTTTTTCTTTTCTGGCTGGATGGATACTTCTTTATCATTCTTCAGACTTATGAAATTGTAATTATAGGCGGTATTTTTGACAACTGTAATTTTTTTATGCTCTGTTGCATTCAGCTCTGCATACTTGATTATATATCCTTCACCAGATCTCACGATTTGGATTTTCATCCATCCGCGGGCATCTCCGGACGTGGCTACGGCTCCTTCCGCTACGGTTCCCGTATAGATTTCTTTACCCAAATTCAGCAAATAGACTGCGTTTTGTGAGTCTTCAGCTTTAATTTCTTCGACTGCCGTATATCCATTCGGGAAATTTCCTTTTACATCATCAATATATACTTCATTGGAAGGATTAAAATTGGCTACCTGCACTTGTGTCTTAAGTGCTGAAACATCGGCTTCGGTGACAAGATCTATATTGGTAGCACCCGGAATTTTTCCGGCTGCCATCATGATGGATGAATTTAAAATAACTTTAAAGGTACTGCCTGAATAAAATGCAAGATCCCATTCCGTTCTTTTGGTAATAGCAGATTTGTTTTCGCTTAAATCAAACCAGACTTGGTTAGGCTCCGTAGGCCCGCCCACCAACGGGTCTGCAATACTTCCCTGGATAGGAGAAACCGCTACCGGGTCTTCATTGTCGTTTATGCAGGACTGGCTTATCAGGGAGGTAACTACTAAAAGTCCGAGTATTATTTTTTTCATTGTCAATATTTTAAAAATTATAATTCAGGCGGGCAAAATAACTTCTGCCATAGAAAAGGTTCTGGTCTGACGCTGCAGCATTATGAGCACTGCCGGACTGTATGGAGTTTCTTACACTGCTTACATTGAATATATTTTTTACCCCGGCACCAATTTCGAAATGGTTATTGAAAAAAGGTTGGGCAACAGTAAAATTGAGCATATTAAAGCTTCCTACTTCACCAAGAATAAAATGAGGAGTTGCAGAAATATTGGATGTTATTTCCTGTACAAACTGCTTTCGCTCGCCGGTATATTTGTAATAGAGCGCAAATAAAGTTTTTGCCTGGGGCAATTTATAATTTACCGCCAGGTTGGCTTCCGCGTAGAAGTTGTAATCATCCGGAGAAGTTATATTTCCGGCAATAAGTTCCTGAGAAATTCCCATTACAGAAATTCCTGCATTCATGGAAAAATTGTTCCGCCCGGCTGAAAATCCACCTCCGAAAAGTATTGAATTGTATTTGTTGATATTGAGATAGGTATACCTTAGCGGGCTATTGCTGATTACTGCACTTTCTATTCTGTCCTTAACATCAAGATATAATGCGGAAAGGCTGATATCAAATTTCCAGGTATCTGCAATACCGGTTTTATAATCCCAGAAAAGCCCTGCAGAATATCCTGTTTCCGGAGTCAGGTTTTCATTTCCCCGGATATCATGGTTTGCATCTACCGTATAGCTGTAGAGTTCTTCATAAGTGGGAAATCTGTTGGAAGAACCAAACACCGCACGGAGGTCAGAACTTTCTGAAGTACTGTACCTTGCTGTTAGTGAATAATTACTCTGAGAATCGAACCTGTCGCTTAGTGATAATCTGTATCCGGGTCTCAATGAGAATTGATCAGAAACTTTCCATTCTGCAGAAATGAAATTGGCATAACTGAAAATAGCCCTGTTGACATCTTCTCTTTTTTCTATACTCTGGAAAGTTGCTGAATTAGCAAAACCGCTTGTACGGTCCAGCTCATATCCCAACTGGAAATTGATCTTTTCACTGTCCAGGAAATTACTGAACATCCCTCTGGAATACAGCACCTTGGAATCATAGTAAGTATTTTTTGCAGACCGGGACATTTCCTGCCTGGCCGGGACATCATATCTGTAATCCTGGGTTTGCCTCTCTTGGGTCTGATAAGAAAGATCTCCCAGGTAATTGATCCTTCCCAGTTTTGTCTGAATATTGAACTGATGAATCCAACGGTTGGTAAAATAATCTCTATCATTGCCCACATAGGTTCTGTTTCCACCGCCAAGAGGAAGCTCTTCTACATTCTGACTGTAAAAATTGATGTCTTCGCGAAGGTAATTTATCTTATAAAATAATGAAGTATTATTTTTTGCATATCTTATCGAGGCATTCGTAACAAGCAGGTCTTTGGGAAGCCATTCATATCCGCGGAATCCGTTATCTTTTTCGCTGAAATAGGTATAGCCATTATATTTTCCTTTGTACCCCTGAAAATCGTTGTGATTGATGTCTGCGCTTATTGTCCAGCGGTCGTTAATCCTGTATCCCAGGTTCAAAGACTGTACATGCCTGCCATTTCCTTTTTTAAACCAGTCATAATCCTTTCCTACCGTTTCTTCCTGTAAAGAAACATTGGCATTGAACTTTTGGAAATAGGTTTTTTTGGTAATGATATTAATAACTCCGGTTACCGCATTATTGCCATATTCTACGCCCATTGCACCTTTTACGATTTCAATACGCTCAATATTATTCACATTGATTTTACTGAGATCAGTCTGGTTTCCGCTTCCGCGGTCATTGACTACAGGAATATTGTCGATGAGAATTTTAGTATAAGCACCGTTAAGTCCCAGGATATTGGCACTGGAATTTCCATCACCGGCATCAGGAACAATCTGGATATTAAGATTTTGATTGAGAACTTCTGCGGCTGTAGTCACCGCCATATTTTTGATCTGCTGCGCATCAATCACCTCAACCTTGTAGATCGACTTGTTAATCGACTGCTGCATATACTGCCCGGTGATGACCACCTCTTCTATTTTCGTCTGGCTGAGGGAATCTTTTTCCTGTGCATGGACGTAAAGGACAGCGGATAAAGACAGGACGGAAAGCAGTTTCTTCTTCATGGGATGCAAAAAATTTCGACAAATATAATGCTTTATTTAGAATAGTTAAAAATAAATATGTAATTTTGTGGAATAATTCTAAATAAAAATAACGTTATGAAATTAAGACTACTTATTGGAACTTTGATGCTTACGGCTGTCGCAGCACATGCGCAAGTAGCTTCTATCAACGAGAATTTTGAGACTTTCAATACCGGATCGGGAAATCCCCTGCCACAGAACGGATGGACCAGCGTCCTTTCAGGACAACGGATGTATCCTGATGCAGCCAATGGCAACAAATATCTGCAGGCCTATACCTTCTTTACGCCCAATGCGCCATTTTACGCCATTACCCCACAGATCGCAGCCCCTACCGGAAGCCAGACGCTATCTTTCAAGGTAGCACAGACCACAGGATCCGGAGGCACAGGATCAGTACAGATTGGACTGGTTTCCAGCAATACCGATATGTCTACCTTTACCCCGATTGGCAGTGCGGTAACCGTTTCTTCAACCACCGTTCAGACCCTCAGCTATACGGTTCCGGCTTCTTCTTCCCAATATATCGCTTTCCGGTTTATCGGGAATGTAGCGCATGCTGCTATCCTGATTGACGATGTGGTCCTTACCGCTTCCTCCTCCCTGGCTGTTTCAGACCAGGTTAAGACAAAAGAAGAGATCAGCTATGCCGTGAGTGCAGATCAGACCGCTTTGCAGTTTGTGGCGAAAAAAGCCCCAAAAGATATCCGGATCTATTCCGCAGCAGGCCAGAAAGTGGCTGCAGGCAGTTTGGCAGGTTCGTCTTTTGACATCAGTACCCTTCAGACCGGTACGTATTACATCATCATGGAGACGGCAGATAACCAGGCCATCAAATCAAAATTTATTAAAAAATAATTAATCACACACACACATACATACACGCTGTACCGGCCTGTCGATTTTTTTCGCAGGCCGGTTTTGTGTTTACATAATACAATATCCGGGTTTTATGAATACTGTAATGAATCCGGATATCAAAAGACACGACAAAAATCATGTTTTATTTAGAATAGTTAAAAATAATTAATTAGTTTTGTAGAATAATTCTAAATAATAAACTGCTTTTTGATATGAAGACAAAATTACTTTTATCAGCACTTTTTGCACTGGGAATTCAGCAGGCCGTTTCCGCACAGGCAGATGCCAACGGCTATACAACCGTCAATATGACCATGGGCCCGTCTTACCAGAACCGTGTATTTTATGATATCAGCGCCAATAGTATGGTTTCACAGGCTGCCAACAGCTGGGATATTGCTTTTTACAGGAATTCTTCAATGAGCTTCGGTACACGGATCAATGATGCACAGAATGTGGAAGTTTACCAGGCTTCCAATAATCCGAATGACTGGAACTCCATTACTACCAATACCGTTTCAGCATACGGAGCACCATTGTACAACCTTGACAATACCACCAGCATTCAGCAGGGCGCTTTTGAGCAGGGAACTGCAACTTACGGCTGGGGTGAATACAATCCGGGAAACCACCACGTAGAAGGAAAAGTAATTTTTATTTTGAAATACCCTTCCAACGTCTTTTACAAATTCATGATCGATGACTATTTCGGAGGCTACACTTTTAAATATGCCAGATGGAACGCTGCTACCTCTTCCTGGGATGCTACGGTTTCCAGAACCATCGCCAACGGAACAGACGATGCCTATTTCAATTATTTCTCCTTTACCACAGGTGAAAAAGTACCTTCCCTGGAGCCTTCCAGAACGGGCTGGGACCTGATGTTCACGCGGTACTGGACCGATTATGCCTACACCGACCCGAATACCGGACAGCCTGCCACCATGAAATACCGTATGGCCGGTGTGATCCAGAACACCAATATCACCGTGGCCAAAGCACAGCCGGAAACACAGGCTACCGCTACTTCCACCCTGCCCGCTTCCAATGCATTTTCCAGCAATATCACCACCATCGGCCATTCCTGGAAACCGGCTATGGGAGCCCCTTATTCCAACGTTGTCTATTACGTGAAACAGGGATCCGAATATTACAGGATGTACTTTACTTCCAACGAAGGAAGTTCGACCGGGAATATGTATTTCAAATATAAAAATATCACTTCCGTACTTGGGGTGACAGACATTGCCGGCACAAAATCAACTTTCGGGATTTATCCTAATCCGACAACGGCAGACCGGCAGGTGACCGTTCTGTTTGACAGTAAGGAAAAGGTAAACAGCAAAGGACAGGCAGAAGTCTATGACCTGTCGGGCAAAAAAGTATATTCGGCTGAACTGACGAACCAGGCCGGGTTCTATAAGCAGGACCTGAACCTTTCCCACCTGTCTTCCGGGAACTACCTGGTGAAAATCTCCTTTGGTGGAAGCACAGAAACGAAAAAGTTAATCGTGAAATAGGTGAACGAGAATAGTGAATAGTGAATAGTGAATAGTGAATTTACCAATTATAATGTAAATTGACCATTAACCATTAACCAGTGACTCTAAAAATAATACTTTCTATTTTTTCTAATATTTGAAGCTGTCCGGAATTTCCGGCAGCTTTTTTATTTATACAGACAGGAACATTCTTTAAATTGCAGAGCGAAAGAACTTCCGGAATGTATACATTTTAACTTAGCGGTTCCATATTGATCATCCCGTTTGTGATAGATCAATGCAAAGCCGGTCCTGTTTAACTTATTCAGTTACTTATTAAAGAATAAAGTAAGATAGCGTAAGTTTAGCCGTATTAAAATTATTTTCAGTTGTTTATTTAAATCAGAGATTAAAAATGCAATTTGATAAATCAGAATTTTAGATAAATTTCTATTGCCAAGTAACATGATCCCGAAGCGGAGGTAAAATTAATTTTATGACATTCAGTTTGTTACACCCTATCAGTTGTGTTATCTTCAACCTGATATGAAAATTGTAATTCCAGATTGACTCTTGCCTACATTTATTGCAGGTTGGGCTAAAGCCGATCATATACGGTATGTGATAAATGGGCTGAACCCATTTCTACTGATATTTGAATAATATACCTACACAACTCACGTTTACATAACATAAAGTTATTGAGTCTGCACTTAAATAACGTGAGTTCGATATAATAAATATTTAAAGAAATTTCGTATTTAGGGCATTCTCAGTAAAAACCGGAAGATCATTATCATGTACAGCAGAATAACTTTATCAAAGTGAAAAACCGGATGATACGCTGTCTCCATTTGAAAGGGGTCTGCCGTCTTAAAAATCAACAGAATTTAAAATGTACAGCCAATTAGAAAAATATTTGACCACCAGGACAGCCATTGATGATAAGACGATTTCCTATATCTGTTCCTTTTTTCAATTGAAAAAGACCAGGAGAAACGAATTCCTGGTGAAAGAAGGTGAGATCTGCAGACATTATTATTTTATCAATAAAGGTTGTACAAGGTTTTTCAGCATAACTGACAAAGGAGAGGAAAGTACAAGGTATTTTCATTTTGAAGATGCTTTCGCAACGGCTTTATCGAGCTTCATCAATCAAAGACCTGCCTTTGAATCTATGCAGACTCCGGAACCTTCTGAATTGCTTATGATCAGCCGCAAAGACTACTTCCATCTGGTGGAAACGGTTCCGCAATTCGGTTTCATTTACCGGCAGGTATTGGAGTCAGCCTATATCAGATCCCAGGAACGCATCTACTGCTTTCAGAAGTTGGAGGCCATCGAAAAGGTCCGTTGGGTTTTAACCCATCAAACGAAATTACTGACCAGGCTTTCAAACAAAATGGTTGCCTCTTATCTGGGCCTCACGCCGCAAACGCTGAGCAGATTAAAATCAAAACTCTGAAAACGTTAATCCAGGACAACGTTTATAAAAAACAGGCTCATCATCTTTGTACTTCATTACACCATAAAAAAGTTCAATTATGATTTTAGTTACAACGCCGGCAGGCAACACGGGTTCGCTGATTCTTAAACAGTTGGTAGAGCAAGGACAGGAGGTTAAAATTTTTGTCAGGGATCCTGAAAAAATACCGGTCGCTATTTTAGAAAAAGTGAAAGTTGCCACCGGCTCTTTGCTGGATGAATATGAGTTTACAAAGGCCCTGCAGGGTTGTGATACGGTTTATTTCTGTGTACCGCAGAGCAACACCCAGGAAGATGTAAATGCCTATTACGAAGAATTTGCAGAGGTAGCCTGCAGGGCTATTAAAAAGGCCGGGACAAAAAGAGTCGTTTATCTGTCCGGCGGCGGCAAAGGAAGTCATCTGCATGCAGGCCTGATTACGGCGCTCCACAGAAGCGAAGATATCATCAGCCGGTCAGGGGCATCTGTAAAGGCATTGCGCTGTCCGGTGTTTTTTGAAACGCTTTTGTACCAGAAGACTTCTCTGAAAGAAACGGGAACGTTCTCTCTGCCCATGGACGGAGACTACCGGTTTCCACAAATCGCCATCAAAGACATTGCCGCCAAAGCCGTAGAATTTATAACGGATCCAACCTGGACAGGCGTTGAAGGGTTTGCTTTTCACGGTCCGGAAGATCTCAGCTATAATGAGATTGCATTACAAATGAGTGAATTAACGGGAAAAACGATCCATTTTCAGCAGGTTTCAGAACAGGATTATATAAAGACTCTTTTGGAAAAGCATCATACCAGCGAAGCATTTGCAATTTCCCTTACTAAAATGTTAACGGCAATCGGCAATGGCTTACATGATACGGAAAAAAGAACAGAAACATCCAAAACGGCAACTACCATTAAAGAATGGATGAGTGAAAATCTGGTTTCTAAAATAAAGTAAAGCCGGACCATGATATAGAATACTATAAATATACGGTCAATAGAAATGGCTTCAGCCCATTTACTTTATGAGATATGATGATCCGGCTTTAGCCAAATTATAATATGTTTTGGCTAAAGCCGGATTTTATCATGCTATCATTACGTCGGGCTGAAGCCCGACGCTATTGATAAGGTTAATGATTTAATTTAGGAGGATTATAATTACAGCGTTTTAAATCCTTTGTGGACCAGCGTTGAGCTTTCCAGCATTTTGGAGACGTTTCTTCTGAAATCCAGCAGGTGATCCTGACCGTTGTGGCGGTTCAGGTGCTCTTCACTCTCCCACAATTCCACCATGAAAAAAGTGCCTTTGTTGTCTTTGTCTTCAATCAGGTCATACTGAAGGCAGCCTTCTTCTTTACGGGTTTCCCGTACCAGTGTCTGAAAAAGTTCCACCGCTTCCATCAGATAGTTTTCATTAAATGTAAAAAGTGCCACTACATGTATATTCATTGTTAATTTTTTAGCGGTGTAAATGTAGAATATTTTTAAGCCTGAAAAGATATTTCGCCGATTTTATTTTTCAACACCCATGGTATGTATGGCTAAAAAACTGATTTGTAAATAGTAATGGAACTCATGATGATGACCAGGGTACCGATGACCACAAACATGCTTTTTACCGGAAGCTTTGCGGTAAGCATCGCCGAAAAGGGAGCCGTGACGATGCCGCCGATCAGCAGGCCAAGGATGATATTCCAGTGCTGGATGCCCAGGGTAAATATAAAGGTAATGGCGGCCGTAAGGGTGAGAACGAATTTTGCAACGGTAGAACTTCCAACCGCAAACCTCGGCGTAAAAGAATTTCTGATCAGCGTTCCCGTTACCAGAGGCCCCCAGCCGCCGCCGGCAAAAGAATCGCTAAACCCGCCGATCACTCCGAGCCTCGTCAAATTGGTTTTCCTTTTCAGCTTTTTATCCTGTTTTTCCTTAAAGGCATTCGATAAAATCCGGATTCCCAAGTACAGAGTATAGAATGAGATAACCGTTTTGGTGATTTTAGAATAATATTCCCCTAAGAAAGTTAATGAAACCGCACCGATAACCGCCCCAATAACTGCCGGAATGGCTAATTTCTTAACAAGGCCCTTGCTGACATTTTTCAGCCTGATATGGCTGATGCTGCCTGCTGCCGTGGTAAAACTTTCGGCCGAATGGATGCTGGCACTCACCGCATGCGGAGGAATTCCGATAAACAAAAGCGTAGTCGTACAGATCACACCGTATCCCATTCCCATAGAACCGGCAACAATCTCTGCCAGAAAGCCGACAAGAAGCATCCAGTAGAAAATGTAATTGTCTTTTGCCAGAACCGTCATCAGCTCATCGAGATACCCCATCTCGTACATTGAAAAAACGGCGATCAGCAAGACGGCCGCCGTAGCAAAAAACACATTCAGCCTGAGCCGGACTTTTCTTGAAATTACCATCTGATTTAATTTATAAGATCATTACCGCACCTACCGTTGAATGGCTTGTTTCATCAATCAGAACAGCGCTTCCCGTAGCACTGCTTTCTTCAAAACGGTCATACACCAGCGGTGAAGCTGTTTTTAAACGCACTTTTGCCACTTCGTTTAAGGTGATGTTATCCGGAACCGGTATTCTTTCCAGGGTATTCACGTCAATTTTGTAATCGATTTCTTTGATAATTGCTTTTACCACCTTGCTTTTGTGCTGAATAAAGTATTTGTTTCCTTCATTCAATACCTTTTTATCGAGCCAGCAGACGATGGCTTCGATTTCGTTTTCCACCTTCGGAAGTTCATCAGTCTTTACGATAAAATCGCCGCGGCTGATATCGATATCATCTTCCGTATGCAGAACGGCGGGCTGACGGGCAAAGACGGCATCCACTTCTTTTCCTCCGGTTTCGATCTTTGAAATCTTTGTCTGAATATTTTGCGGAAGCACGGTAATTTCATCCCCCTTTTTATAGACTCCGGAAATCACTTCTCCGGCATAGCCTCTGTAATCATGCAGTTCATCCGTCTGCGGGCGGATCACATACTGCACCTGGAATCTCGGGCTCCTGAAGTCCTGATCCGAATTCACGTCAACCGTTTCCAGGAAATCCAGCAATGCCGGGCCTTCATACCAGGTCATATTCTCAGATCTGCCGACAATATTGTCTCCGCAAAATGCGGAAATCGGGAAATACCTTATATTTTCCAGCCCCAGTTTTTTTGCTACCGGTTCATACTGAGCTTTGATACCGTTAAAGACCTCCTCCGAATATTCTACAAGATCCATTTTATTGATGGCCACAACCACATTTTTCATTTTCAGCAGCGAAGCGATCATCGAATGCCTCCGGGTCTGCTCAATCACTCCCTGCCTGGCATCAATGAGAATAATAATCAGCTGAGAGTTTGATGCACCGGTGATCATATTTCTTGTATACTGAATATGTCCCGGCGCATCGGCGATAATAAACTTTCTTTTCGGTGTCGAGAAATAGCGGTATGCCACATCGATCGTAATTCCCTGCTCCCTTTCAGCTCTTAAACCGTCTGTTAAAATCGCAAGGTCGATACCGTTTTCATTTTTATTTTTGGATTGCTTCTCCAGTGCTTCAAGCTGATCGGCCAGTATGTTTTTGCTGTCATACAAAAGCCTTCCGATCAGGGTACTCTTCCCGTCGTCCACGCTTCCGGCAGTAATGAATCTTAGTATGTCCATGTTTTTATATGGGTAATAAGTAATGGGCAATGAGTAATTTCAATATTACGCATACCCATCTCTCATCATTTTTTATTTTATATTTAATTATTTGTGAATAAATTTAGCAATAGGGTATATCACGAATTAAATATTACCCATTACTTATTGCTCATTACCAATTAAAAGTAGCCTCCTTTTTTCCGGTCTTCCATTGCGGCTTCAGTGACTTTATCATCAATCCTCGTTTCCCCTCGTTCGGAGATCCGTGATGCCGTAATTTCGTTGATGACTTCATCCAGCGCTCCGGCTGCGCTTTCTACAGCAGCAGTACACGTCATGTCTCCTACGGTCCGGTAGCGGACTTTTTTCGTAACCACCGTATCCTGTTCATCAACCCGGATAAAATCCGATGCGGCAATCAGCTGGCCTTCATGTTCAATCACATCGCGGTCATGGGCAAAATAAATGGAGGGCAATTGAATGTTTTCTTTGCGGATGTAGTTCCAGACATCCAGCTCCGTCCAGTTGGAAATCGGGAATGCCCGCACATTTTCGCCTTTGCTGATCCTTCCGTTATAGATATTCCAGAGTTCGGGGCGCTGCAGCTTCGGGTCCCACTGCCCGAACTCATCGCGGACGGAGAAAAAACGTTCCTTGGCCCTTGCCTTCTCTTCATCCCTCCGGGCACCGCCGATACAGGCATCGAAACCGAACTCCTCGATGGTATCCAGCAAGGTATGGGTCTGCAGCCAGTTACGGGAAGGAAATTTGCCTTTGGGCTCCGCCAGGTTTTTTGTCCTGATGGTATCTTCCACCTTCCGTACAATCAGCTCTGTTCCTCTGTTTTCTGCCAGCTGATCCCTGAAGTGCAGAGCCTCAGGAAAGTTATGGCCCGTATCGATGTGTACCAAAGGAAACGGTATTTTCATCGGAGCAAATGCTTTTTCGGCCAGATGCACCAGTGTAATGGAATCCTTTCCGCCGCTGAACAGCAGGGCCGGCTTTTCAAACTGCGCCGCTACTTCACGCATCATGTAAATGCTTTCTGCTTCCAGCTGTTCCAGATAGTCTAATTTCGGTATATCCATGAATGAATTAAAAATTTAAATTAACGGGAATGCAGGCCGCATTCCTTGTGTGAACTCTCCCACCACCAGCGTCCTGCCCTCGGGTTTTCGCCTTCGGTAATGGCTCTTGTACAGGGCTGGCAACCCACACTGATGAACCCTTTTTTATGCAGCGGAAGTTGCTGAACCTTATATTGCTCCAGGTACTCCAGCACCTGCCGGTAATTCCAGTCAATCAGCGGATTGTATTTGTACAGCTGCCGCTCTTCATCCCACTCGATGACCGGCATTCCCTCACGGTTTTCCGACTGTTCGGAGCGAAGGCCGGTAATCCAGACTTTTGCTCCTTGAAGTGCCCGGTTCAAAGGTTTCACCTTGCGGATAAAGCAGCACGCTTTCCTGTTTTCAACCGAATGATAGAATGCATTGACCCCTTTGTCGTTTACAAAGTTTTCTACATCGGATGCCTCCGGGAAATATACTTTTGTCCGGATTCCGTATCTTGAATTATTCTGGGAAAGAAGGTCGTAATGCTCACTGAAAAGCCTTCCTGTATCGAGTGTAAAGACCTGTACCGGAAGCCTGTTGCGGAAAATCATATCGGTGAGTACCTGATCTTCCTGGCCGAGTGAAGTGGAAAAAACCGCTGCTTCGGGAAACAGGGCCGAGATAAATTTCAGTCCGTCCTCTGCCGGAAGCTGTTTCAGCGTATCTGCATCTTCTGTTGAAATCATTGTTTATTCATTTGAAGTAATACAAATATCTGATAAAATAATTATCCTACCAAATAAGTAGACTAACAATTTCGTGAAAAAGAGCAGGATCAGTCGACCAGGTCCATGATGGTTTTGCTGTCCAGAATATTAAGGGAAGCATCCCGGACCTCGATGAGCACATCGTGCAGCCCGCAGTGATCCTCATTGCAGTCTTCGCATTTTTCATAAAAATTGAGGCTGACACAGGGCAGCAACGCAATCGGCCCGTTCACCAGGCGGATAATCCTGGACAGGCTGACATCCTCAGGATTTTCACGGAAAAAATAGCCGCCGCCTTTCCCTTTTTTACTGTCGAGGATTTCCGCTTTCCTGAGCTGAAGCAGGATGTTCTCCAGGAATTTCAGCGGGATTTTCTTATGCTCTGCAATTTCAGAAATCAGAACAGGGCCGTCATTCCTTTTTTCCACAAGATATGACAGTGCTTTAAACGCGTATTGAGATTTTTTAGACAGCATTATCACAAAAATAAGAAAATTGTTTGAATTAAGGAAGCGGAAAGAAAGGATGTTGGGGCGGGATCAACGAATGTACGGTATTGTTCATGACATACTTTTCTCTTTTCCCGGCCTATGGCAAATTTATTTTACCCTTTCCCGGATGTAGCCGGCGATGATCTATACCGTCGCTTTAGTTTTTTAAATTTAAAGAAAGCACCGGTCACCTTAAGCAGAATATC
>JAKOOI010000321.1 GCA_022701475.1 Weeksellaceae bacterium | reverse complement strand
CTGGTCAATGGTCAATTTCCTACCATCAGTTTATAATTCACCGTTGGCGTAAGCTTCCAAGCTTGTGCCCGTCATCCAACCGGTCTGAAATTCATTTGCAAAGCAAAATTCACCATTGACTTTTTTCGGGAGCTTGATCGCGCTATCCACTCATACTCCTCGCGCCGACTCTTCCTTGCAGGGCCCGGCCTGCTGTGGGGTATCCGTTTCTATCGCGGCTAGGGCGGAAGTCTTTTTCAGATAACCCGGTCTGCTGATAGGGCTGCCTGAAATTCACCTGCAATCTTTTAACAGCAGCCATATTCAGATAGCATATCTATGGCATGCTGTCCAAAGAAACCCCTTTTCCCTACACAGATAATATTCCAACGGAATATTTATTTACTTTGGCAATACATATAACCGGTAGCCGTGATTAATGTCAATAGTCAATCCGTTGGGCTGGTCAATAGTCAATTCTAAACATCAGCCTGAAAATTCACTTGCAAAGTAAAATTCACTTGCGCAGCAAAATTCACCATTCACTCGCGAAGCGAAATTCACGACCCGCCATGTCTTAGATTTCCTTAATTTTGCAGCATTATGGAAAACTCGAGAAAGAAAGCGGCGATGAGCTTTATTTTTATCACGTTGCTGATCGATATTACAGGATGGGGAATCATCATTCCCGTAGTTCCGAAACTGATTGAGGAACTCATTCACGGAGACATCAGTGAAGCTGCTCAATATGGGGGCTGGCTGGGGTTCGCCTATGCTTTTACCCAGTTTATTTTTTCGCCGGTCGTCGGGAATCTGAGCGATAAGTTCGGCAGGAGACCGGTTATCCTGATTTCCCTGTTCGGGTTTGCGATTGACTATATCCTGCTTGCCCTGGCACCCACTATTCTCTGGCTGTTCCTGGGAAGGGTAATTGCCGGACTTACCGGGGCCAGCGTAACCACAGCCAGTGCTTACATTGCCGATATTTCCACGGATGAAGACCGGGCGAAAAATTTCGGGCTGATCGGGGCAGCTTTCGGGCTGGGATTTATCATAGGTCCGGTATTGGGCGGCCTGCTCGGTGAATATGGTGCCCGTGTACCGTTCTACGCAGCAGCCGTTCTATGTTTTCTGAATTTCCTGTATGGCTATTTCATCCTTCCGGAAAGCCTGGAGAAAGACAAAAGGCGGGATTTCGACTGGAAACGTGCCAATCCCGTAGGCTCGTTCAAATTTTTAGGGAAACATCCTGAAATCTCAGGACTGATCGTTTCCCTGATCCTGATTTATATTGCCGGACATGCTGTTCAGAGCAACTGGAACTTTTTTACCATGTATGAATTCAGCTGGACTGAAAAAATGGTAGGGATCTCCCTGGGTGTTGTAGGGCTGCTGGTAGGGTTGGTTCAGGGAGTGCTGATCAGGTGGACCACCCCCAGGTTCGGGGAGCAGAAAAGCATCTACTACGGACTTGCCCTATATGCCATCGGAATGCTGCTGTTTGCTTTTGCTACTGAAGGGTGGATGATGTTTGTATTCCTCATCCCGTATTGCCTGGGCGGAATCTGCGGGCCGGCATTACAGTCGGTGATTACCCGAAATGTCCCTTCCGGTGAACAGGGAGAACTTCAGGGAGCCCTGACCAGCCTCATGAGCGCTACGTCCATCATCGGCCCGCCGCTGATGACCAATCTGTTTTACTATTTTACTCATGACGATGCCCCGTTCAAGTTTTCCGGGGCCCCCTTCTTCCTGGCTTTCCTGCTGATGGCTGCCAGCGTTATCATCACCTACATTAATTTCAACAGTAAAAAAATCAGAAAGGACAGTTCCGGTTGAGTTTTCTGATCATATCCTCAGGATCTGAGATCCGGCATGCACCGTACAGATTCTGCCTTTTCTTAAAATTTATTTAAAATAAGGGCCACCTGCACCAGATATGTATAATCTTTCGTAATTTTACCCAATGGAACTAAGCATAGGAGAAATGGCCCTGATTGCAATTGCGATCGTGGTACTGTTCGGACCGGATAAACTTCCGCAGATTGCGCGTGACCTCGGCTCAGGCGTAAGGAAAATGCGTGGCGCAGTAGAAGATATCAAAACGGAGATCATGAAGGAGACGGATAACCCTGTTTCCGAGATCAAACGTGAAATAGAGAAGGTGAAAGACGCTGCCAAAGACTATAATCCGATGAAGGATGTTGAAAAAGATCCGTCAGCGGAAACCAAAGCCTCTGCTGAACCGGTGGTTGTTCAGCCAAAACCTTCTGAGGATGAAACTTATGAAGGACCCGTAAGCAGATAGACGGCATATGGAAGAAATTATTCTGGAAGATAAAAAAGCCTTTTTATTTCTTAATAATTTAGGCAGCTCCTCATTCGATCAGTTGTGGATGATGATTTCCGGTACATGGGTCTGGGTGCCGCTTTATATCATTTTCTGCTATTTCTTATTTAAAAGCTATAAGCTGCGCGCCCTTGTTTTTATTCTCATCTTTGTCGCCATAGGCGTTACCGTTTCAGACCAGCTGGCCGGTGTCTTCAAGCATGGCGTGGAAAGGCTCAGACCCTGCCATGACCCCAGTCTTGAACATCATATGAGGATTGTGAAGTGCGGCGGGCAGTTCGGGTTTTATTCCGCCCATGCATCCAATACCTTTTTTCTGGCCGCTTATTTAAGTATTTTATTAAAAAAGAACTTTAAATGGTTTCCTTATGCTATATTTGCGTGGGCGGCGATGGTTTCCTACAGCCGTATATATTTAGGAGTGCATTTCCCGGTAGATATTTTGGTGGGGGCGTTTGTTGGAACTTTATTGGGGGTGATTTTTGCTGCGCTCGCCAAAAAAGTGATTAACAAACAAAAGATATCTTCATGAAAAAAACTTTACTACTTATTGCTGTCGCCATGCTCCCTGTATCGCTTTCTGCACAGGATAAAAAAACAGCCGAGGAATGTTTCCGGAAAGCCGATTACAAATGTGCCGAAGAACAGTATTCCAAACTGGCGCAGGATGAAAGGATCCAACAGATCAAATCCGAATATTATAACTATCTGGGAACCGCACAGCGGCGCCTGGGAAAGACATCCGCTGCCTTCAAATCGTATGAATCCGCGTTAAAAGCCAATCCGATGTCAGCTTCTGTTTATGCCAACCTGGGATCCATTCACGGGCAGAAAGGAAATAAGCAGGCTGCTATCGATTACCTGAACCAGGGCCTTAAACTGGAACCGGAAAATGCAGACATGTACCTTACAAGGGCCAAGGTCTATGAAAATCTGGGTAAAAAAGACCTGGCTGCAAAAGACCTGAACCAGATCCTGAGTTTTGCCCCGGACAATATCTATGCAAGGACCGGACTGGCTACCCTCAAAAAAAACAGCGGTGACCTGGAAGGGGCACTGAAAGATTACAACCAGCTGATTTCAGAAAAACCGGAGTCGTTACTGTACAGCGGCCGCGGTGATGTATACTTCAAGCTGAAAAAGAACAAAGAGGCACTGGCCGATATCAACAAAGCCATTGCCATTGACCCTAAATTTGCTCAGGCCTATGTCAATAAAGCACTGGTCCTTTTCGAAACGGCAAAACCTAAGGAAGCCTGTGCCAGCCTGGATAAGGCAGTAAGCCTGGGATATGAGAAACCCCTGCTGCTGGAGTATTATTCGAAATGTGAAATAAAAAAGTAAAGATCAATGAATTCTCAGGGTGACAGTGCTGCTCTCCCACTGGAATTAGATTATACTGAGCCGGGTTTTAACCCGGCTTAATCATTATGATAGGGCTTTCCCTGCAGGATCTGATCGGCACGGTACAGCTGCTCTACAATGAACAGCCGGATCATCTGGTGGGTAAAAGTCATTTTGGATAAAGACATTTTTTCATTGGTGCGGGCATATATTTCCTCTGAAAAACCATAAGCCCCGCCGATAAGAAGGTGGATCTTCTTTACCGAGGAATTCATCCAGGTATCGATCTTCTGTGCAAATTCACGGCTGGTAAACTGTTTCCCTTTTTCATCGAGGATGATAACCAGGTCATTCCGGTCAATATGGTTCATAAACAGTTTTGATTCTTCTTTTTTGAGGAGATCAGGGGAAAGGCTTCGGGCATTTTTCACATCCGGAATGGCGATAATGTCAAAATTCCAGTGCTTCGGAAGGCGCTTCAGGTAATAATTTATCAGGGAAGTGATTTCTTTATCGTCCGTTTTCCCGATACAAAGTAGGCTGATCTGCATGGCTGTTCTCTCTTTTAGTCGGCAAAGATATTCATAAATCGGGCAAAGTCATAATCCCTGTTCCACAGAAGGTTTTTCATTTCAAAAAAATGTCATTTTTGTAAAAACGCCGCCCGATGAAAGCAAAGATTTTTTCCTGTATTTTTCCTGTGCCTCGCACTGGCTTCTAACGGTCGGGCAAATGATGAAAACAGAAACACAACAGACAGCATGCAGGACAGCCGTAAAATCTCAGCGGTGGCGGGACTGAGCCAGTTTTCCGTACTGCGTCAAAGCTTCACCGATATGGTAATCGATATCCGCTCTGAAAGTAGACAATGGAATTCTTCCGTCTTTGAAAGAT
>JAKOOI010000316.1 GCA_022701475.1 Weeksellaceae bacterium | reverse complement strand
CAAAGCTATCGGCGGGGATATGGTAGGAATGAGTACCGTCCCTGAAGTGATTGTTGCCAGACATATGAATATGGACGTTTTCTGCCTATCGGTAATTACCGATCTGGGCGGACCGGACATTGCCTTTTCCGTCTCCCACGAAGAAGTACTGAATGCTGCCAATAAAGCCATGCCGGATGTCATCACCGTGGTCAAAGGCCTGATAAAAAGCTATCGATAATTTATAGAAAACTTCAATCTTCATATATCGGGAAATTCATCAGAAATCCTGCTGTCATTTTTTTCTATTGATTAGATTTGCAGTTATGAAAATGAAACAAATGAAAAAGGTATTCTTACTTTTAATGATGGGAATTTTCGGTATAGGCTGTTCCCAGCAGGCTCCGGAAGTCCTTAAAACAGGGTTTTCCAGGGAAGCCCTTGCCCAGAAACTGGAAGATGAAGAAGGAAAGACGATAACGGTTCAGCAGATCCTGGATCAGCATAAAGGAAAAGTATTGGTGCTGGATTTCTGGGCCGGATGGTGCAGGGACTGCCTGAAAGCACTCCCGAAAGCCCGGGAATTGGAAGAAAACAACAAGAATATAGACTTTGTATTCCTTTCCCTGGACCGATCCAAAGAAGGTTTTGACAAAAGCCTGGACCGTTTTGAAATGAAAGACAAGGAAAACTACTGGTTTTCCACCGGCTGGAAAAATGCATTCAATAATTATGTCGATCTTAACTGGATTCCAAGATATATGGTGATTGACCAGAAATCCGCAATTGCCAAATACTACGCAATTTCCCCTGAAGATCCGGAAATACAGGCCACTATTGATAAGCTTCTAAAGTAAATCGGGATTGAAAATAAGGATAATGGGAACCGTATCCCTTGAATATAAAACCCCTGAATAGTAACTACAATAGAATCCATATCTTTGTGATATGGATTTTCCTTTTCCGCTTCGCAAAATCATACATGTGGATATGGATGCATTTTATGCTTCCGTGGAGCAGCATGACAATCCTTCGCTGAAAGGGAAAGCGATTGCCGTAGGCGGGCAGCACCGCGGTGTGGTAGCTGCAGCCAGCTATGAAGCCCGTAAATTCGGAGTCCGTTCTGCGATGCCCAGCAAAACGGCAAAGGAAAAATGACCGGACCTTATTTTTGTGTCACCCCGGTTTTCCCGCTATAAAGAAGTTTCGCGGCAGATCCGGGAAATTTTCCATGAATATACCGACCTGGTAGAACCGCTTTCCCTGGACGAGGCCTATCTGGATGTCACCGAAAATAAAATGGACATCGAATCGGCCAACCAGATTGCCCGGGAGATCCGCCGGAAGATTTTCGAGAAAACGGGCCTGACGGCATCCGCCGGGATTTCAGTAAACAAGTTCCTGGCGAAAGTCGCCTCAGACATTAATAAACCGAACGGACAGAAAACCATCCATCCCGACCGGATTGAAAGTTTCCTTGAGGAACTTCCGGTAGAAAAGTTTTACGGTGTGGGAAAGGTGACCGCCAACAAAATGTTCAGCCTCGGCATCTTTAAAGGAAAAGACCTGAAAAAGAGATCGGTGGAAGACCTTACGCGCATGTTCGGGAAATCAGGGGCCTATTATTACAATGTAGTCCGCGGCATCCACCTCTCGGAAGTAAAGCCGCACCGGATCCAGAAAAGCGTTGCCGTGGAAAGGACCTTCCTGGAAGATCTTTTCGACGACCAGCAGGTCAGTGAAAAACTGCAGAACCTGAGCGAAGAACTGCATACCCGTTTGCAGAAAAACAACATCCGGGGCAGGTCCCTTACCCTGAAAATCAAATACAAAGATTTTTCCCTCTACACCCGGAGCATAACCCGCGAAGAATATTTCTCCTCTCCGGAACAATATTTCAGCACCGGAAAAAAGCTGTGGGAACTCCGCCCTTTCGATAAGCCGGTGCGGCTATTGGGCCTCTCCCTCTCCCATCTCAACACGGAAGAGAAAAAACTGGTTTCCGTACAATTAAAAATTCCGTTCAGCGAATTTGAGGATTGATTATCCCGTTTTTTTTCACTATCTTGTTTGTAAGAACCAATTTTACAAATTTATGAATGAAACAATGATTCAGTATTTCCACTGGTATATAGAAGAAGGTGGGGTACTGTGGAAACAGGCCGAAAAAGATGCCGGCTATCTGGCAGAGCTGGGAATTACTTCCGTATGGTTCCCTCCCGCATACAAAGGTGCAGGCGGAGCATCATCTATAGGCTATGACACGTATGACCTTTTCGATCTCGGGGAATTTGACCAGAAAGGTACCGTAGCTACCAAATACGGAACCAAAGACGAATACCTCAGCGCCATCAAAGCTCTCAAAGAACATCATATCCAGACCATTGTGGATATTGTGCTGAACCATAAAGGCGGCGGCGATGAACTGGAAACCTTTAAGGTGGTGAAAGTGGACGAGGAAGACCGGGAAAAAATTATTTCCGACGAATTTGAGATCCAGTCCTACACCAAGTTCAATTTTCCGGGAAGAAATAAAAAATACTCCGAATTCGAGTGGAATTTCACCTGTTTTACCGGAGTGGATTATGCAGAAGGCATGGATTCCCATATTTACAAGATCAAATCCGAATACGGCGACAACTGGGAAGAAATGATCGATGATGAAAAAGGAAATTACGATTACCTGATGTTCAACGATATCGAACACCGGAACCCGCACGTCCGTGAGGAACTGAACAACTGGGGAAAATGGTATTTTGACCAGACCGGTTTTTACGGGGTACGCCTGGATGCCGTAAAACACATTTCCTATAAGTTTTATAAAGAGTGGCTTACCATGCTCCGTTCCAATACCGGGAAAAATATTTTTGCCGTAGGCGAGTATTGGGCGCCGGGCCGCCTGCCGCTTCTCCAGAAATATATTGCTGCTACCGAAGGCTGTATGAGCCTTTTTGACAGCTCCCTCCATCATAACTTCCATAATGCTTCCCTGGAAGGAGGCTCATATGACCTGAGAAGGATTTTTGATGAAACCCTGACGCAGGAAGACCCTTTCCATTCCGTAACCCTGGTTGATAACCATGACACCCAGCCGCTTCAGGATCTTGAAGCCCCTGTGGAAACCTGGTTCAAACCTTTGGCTTATGCCCTGATCCTGTTGAGACAGGACGGATACCCTTGCGTATTCTATCCGGATCTGTACGGAGCCCATTATGTGGACAAAGACAGGGAAGGCAACGATCAGGAAATTTTCCTGGATAAAGTGGACGGAATCGAAGAACTGCTGAAAGCAAGAAAAGACTACGCCTATGGAGAACAAAGAGACTATTTTGAAGATGCCAACTGCCTGGGATGGGTGCGTGAAGGCGATGATGAGCATTCCGGATGTGCCGTAGTGCTCAGTAATAAGGATGCCTATGAAAAACCTATGGAAATGGGCGAAAAATACATCGGAAAAACGTTCTATGATTTCCTGGGCAGGACCCAGGACAAAGTAACCATTGATGAAAACGGCTGGGGAACATTCCCTGTTCCGGCCGGCAACGTAAGTGTCTGGATTGCTGAATAATCCCGACCGCAAGGATGAAATAACAGGAAATTAAATCACTCTGCAGAAGTTGGGTCATTATGTTCAAAACCATGATGCCCGCTCTTTTGCAGAGTGATCTTTTTTATGACTGCTGAAAATGAAGTTTCAAATGTATGGTCTGTAAACCTGCACAAAGCAGATGCCTGCTGCAGTAAAGACCACCAACATCGGTTTCCGGCATCTGTCATACTGCCTTTACTTTCTCCAGCTCCAGCATTTCAGGTCTTTCGGAATGGTCTGAGATCTCTCCTGTCCGGGCAAACTCAGCCCACAGGGCACGGAGCTTTTTCCCGTTTTCAAAGATATGATCCCACGGTACGTCCTGAAGAAGTTCCGAATCTTTCCAGGCTTCCTGATCGGCAAAGATCAGCGGCAGGTCAATACAGTGGGACGCTCCGATATAATTCCTCTTACTTCCTGAATGAATAGTGAACCGGTAGATATTTCCTCCGCCTGCTGCATAATTCCGCGCAAAAAGGAGGGCCGGCTTCGCATAAATGGATTTTGTAGTGGTACGGACAATCCTGTTCAGTATTTTTTCATGAAGATAAGTATACAGCCCTTCCCTGGCAGTCTTTACGTAAAATGCCGTTTCATCCCGGTTCGAACCGATCAGCACATCGTATTTCTGCGCATTGGCTTTCCATTTTCCAGGGCTGTCCGCTTCGCTGCACAGCGGCGGATAACCGTATTGGGTGCAGAAAGGCATCGAGGTTTTGAGTCCGTACTTTCTGAATGAAGGTAAAAAAGGACCATATTGTTCTACCATTTTCAAAGGATCGGGCTCATTTTTCAGCGCTTCGGTTTTCAGGAAAAACTCATGGGACATTCTCTGCCTCCCGGTACGGAACCCCAGAGGTGCACTGTGGATGATAGCCCGGTGGAAAAGGCCGTCGATGCCATCGGAAATCATCAGATGCGCAATGGCATCGCCTCCGGAAGACTGGCCGAAAAGGATAATATTACCCGGATCTCCGCCAAAATCCTTTATGTGCTTACGGATCCAGCGCAGGCCTTCCATGATGTCAAACAGTCCGAGATTGGCAGGCCGGCTCTCGTCACCGCCCAGGAATCCGAAGAGTCCCAGCCGGTAAGAAAGGGAAACGACGATGATCTGCTGTTCCTTTACCCATACGGAAGGATCGGAAGTCGGCAGGTCACCGCACCCGATTTCATAGGATCCTC
>JAKOOI010000313.1 GCA_022701475.1 Weeksellaceae bacterium | reverse complement strand
GTCTGCCAATAAAACGGTATCCAAAATAGGAACCGGGGAAGCAAAGCCGGGCGGAAAGATGAAAATTGCCAATGCTGAGATCAGGCCGTTCCTGAACCCGTTATCCGTAAGAAAAATCCCGATGGTCGGGCATAAAACCTTTCAGCTCCTTTCCAGGATCGGGGTCCGTACCATTCATACGCTGTCTGAAATGCCGGTAACCGTCCTGCAGCAGATGATCGGGGCAAACGGTGAAGAACTTTGGAAAAAGGCCAATGGCATTGATGAAAATCCGGTAATCCCATATTCCGAACGCAAATCCGTTTCCGCGGAAAAAACCTTTGCCACCGATACGATTGATATTCCGGAAATAAAAATACTCCTGAGCGGAATGGCAGAAAAGCTGGCCTATCAGCTAAGGCAGGAGAAATGGCTCACGTCAACGGTAGCCGTAAAGATCCGCTATGCCAATTTTGACACTGAAACCAAACAGAGCCGGGTAGCATACACTTCGGCAGACCATACCCTGTCAAGAGTAGCCCTGGAGCTGTTCAACCGGCTGTATACCCGCAGGATGCGGATCCGCCTGATCGGTCTCCGGTTTACCGATCTTGTTCACGGGAACCACCAGATGAACCTGTTTGAAGACACCGAAGAACAGATGAATTTATACCAGACCATGGATTACCTGAAAAACCGTTTCGGAGCGGATGCTGTCGGCAGGGCTTCGGGATTCGATCTAGAAAATAAAACAACCCTTTAACCTTTTATTATGTACCTCAATTGCCATTCCTTCCACAGCCTGCGTTACGGCACCCTCTCCGTAGAAGAACTCGTACAGAAAGCCAAAGCCCTGGAGATTAAGACCCTGGTGCTTACCGATATCAATACCGTTACGGCCATTTACGATTTTAAGAAACGGTGTGAAGAGGCAGGAATAAAGCCTGTTGCCGGGATGGAAATCAGAAAGGAAGACCGGCTGCTGTACATTGCGATCGCCCGGGAATTTTCCGGAGTCGGGGAAGTAAACCGGATGATGACTGCCCATAACTGCGACGGGGCAGAACTTCCGGAAACCGCTCCCGGTTTTGAAAACGTATTTGTTGTGTACCCGCTGCAGAATATGCCGGAAGAACTCAGGGATAATGAATATATCGGCATCCGGGAAGAGGAACTGAACCTCCTGGTACGGCCTGAACTGAAAAAACACCGCTCCAGAATGGTGGTCCTTCAGCCGGTGACCTTCAGTTCCCAGAAAGAATACAACCTGCACCAGATCCTCAGGGCCATTGATAAAAATATCCTGTTATCGATGCTCACGGAACAGGATACCTGCCGGAAATCCGAATACCTGAAACCAGAAAGGGAAGTAGTCGCCGATTTTCAGTTCCATCCTGAAATCATGGAAAATACTAAAAAACTTCTTGAGGCATGCCGCTTTGAATTTGATTTTGAAAAAGTCCGCAACAGGCAGCATTATACCAGATCAAAAGCGGACGACCTGAAGATGCTGACAAAGCTGGCTTACCTGGGACTTGAAAAAAGATATGGAGCCGATCATGCGGAAGCCCGCGAAAGAGTAAAACGGGAACTGGAAGTCATCAATAAACGTAATTTCTGTTCCTATTTCCTGATTACCTGGGACATCGTACGCTACAGCAACCGCATGGGCCTGATGCATGTGGGAAGAGGAAGCGGAGCCAATTCCATCGTCAGTTACTGCCTGGGGATTACCGATATCTGCCCGCTGGAGCTGGATCTGTATTTTGAACGCTTCCTGAACCTGAACCGGAAATCACCGCCGGATTTCGATATCGACTGGAGCTGGCAGAACCGGGATACGATCCTTGAATATATTTTTAAAAGATACGGGAAAGAGCATGTGGCCTTCTGCGGAACGAACGTTAAGTTTAAGTACAAATCGATTTTCCGGGAAGTAGGCAAGGTTTTCGGGCTGCCTAAAGAAGAGCTGGACAGCCTGGCCAATGATCCTGTTGAAAAGCATGACCGCAATTCCATCGTAAAGCATGTCCACCGTTATGGTGCCATGATGGAAAAATTCCCGAATCAGCGGAGCATGCATGCCTGCGGAATCCTGATCTCCGAAGAACCGGTTACCAATTTTACCGCCCTGGAAATGCCGCCCAAAGGTTTCCCCATTGCGCAGTTCGATATGGATACGGCGGAAGACATCGGGCTTGAAAAGCTGGATATCCTTTCGCAGCGCGGATTAGGTACCATTAATGACACCGTGGCACTCATTAAGAAAACCCGGGAAATGGAGGTGGATATCCGCGATACCCGTATTTCTAAAACTGAACCTAAAGCCAATGAATACCTTGCCGCAGGAAACACCATCGGCTGCTTTTATATCGAATCCCCGGCGATGCGGGGCCTGCTCAGAAGGTTGAAATGTGATAATTACAGAACCCTGGTGGCTGCTTCTTCCATTATCCGGCCCGGCGTGGCCCAGAGCGGAATGATGCGGGAGTATATTTTCAGGCACAACCATCCCGGGCAGTTTGAATATTTCCATCCGGTATTTGAAGAAAACCTGAAAGAG
>JAKOOI010000282.1 GCA_022701475.1 Weeksellaceae bacterium | reverse complement strand
TGAAGTCGCTCTGCGGATCGATGTTGACATAATGCCATGCTGAGGCCTGCTTCCACGCACCTGTCGTATCGGACTTGATGAAATCCGGCCAGTTGGCCCAGTAGGCCATGCGTTCCCTTCCCATCAGTTTCTTGATTTCCCTTCTGGCTTTCCCGGAAAGATGGTTTTCAGCAATTTCGGCAATAATCCTGTGCCCTGTAAGTCCCCATGCATACGAGTACAGAGAGGAGGTCATAAAGGCGAGCAGCAGCATTTTAGAATACATACTTTTCATTGTAAATAAGATTTTCAGGGTGCAAAGATACGGTTAATTTGAAGCGGGAGAAATACCGGCATCAAAGGAATTTAAAAATTAACCTATTCTTAAAAAAGGTAAACGTTACAGTATAAACTTTTTATGTGCCTAATATTTCAGCATCTGTAATTTTTTTGTAAATTCTTCAGCCTGCTTTTCTTTTAATGCCAATTATTTAGTATTTTTAGAATAAAATTAATGGTGAAAATCCTTTCCCGATTTAGCCGGACAGCGTATTTTTACAGGCCAAAACCACAGCAGACACCATGTATGAAAATAATATTGTAGAGATGCATTATAATAAACTGCAGACCGACTTCAAAGCGGAAGCCGTTGCAGTGAATCTTTTAAAATACCATCGTGCCGTAAGCAATATTTTTATTGACCGGATCGGGATCAACGACCGGGCGTATCTTAAGGACATCAGGAGTATCTCAGGCAGCTACCTCGGATTTGATGATGAGGTTTTTACGATAGAGACTTACCGTGAGGGCATTTATGACTACCTTCCGGAAGGGCTTTTCCATCCGCCGTCCCTGGGGGCTTCCAGAAAAAATATTGATACGGTGGTGCGTGAGATCCGCAAGCAGAAAAAAGTGGAGGAAGACGCCCGGAAATTCTTCAAGCCTTTTGAACTGGAAATCTTCTTTACGGAAATCAGTGCCCTGCTTAAGGAATCGGATTTTGAGATCTCCAGCGATACGGATGCCCTGCTGAATACCGTGAGCGAGCTGTGGCCGCTTATCAAGATGATGGACAGCCGGAATGCCCGTACCTTTATCTACATCCTTCCTTTTTTCCACCAGATCCGGGGTGACAAACAATGGTTTGAACGCTGCATGACGGCTTTCCTGCAAATCCCTGTTGAGGTTACCTTTACCCCGAACGTTATCGAACGGGTAGAAGAGGAAGATGATTCCATGCTGCTGGGAAATGCGAGGCTCGGCGTTACCTATATTCCGAGCGGGAGCCATATGGACGGGCAGCGGAACTGGGTAGTCAACATAGGCCCGATTCCTTACCGCGAGATTGAAAATTTTGTGGAAGGCCATGTGTTCAGAAGGGTACTCCAGGCCATGTATGATCACTTCCTTCCGGTCAGCGTGGAAGTGGAAGAGCGTTTTATCACCGAAAAAAATGAGTATTCATTTGCTTTACAGGAGGATAGAAAGAATGCAAGCCGGTTGGGATATTCAACTTTCCTGTGAAAAATTTTAGCTATATTTACATTTACCAATACATTATTAATTAGAAATAACTATGGAAGTTTCTTCAGTAAAAGGAATTTTTTTAAGATACATCCTGATGCCCCTTTTTGCGGCCATTATGATGTTTATCCTTGCGGCTATCCGACGGAACACGCCTGCCATTAAAATCAAAACCATCATCATCTATGTGCTGCTCTGCAGTTTCTGCATTGCGCTGCCCGGATTTTTCGGTTTTGCGGGAAACCTCTTCAATCCGTATTGGTACCTGATCGCCCAGATTGTTTACCTGATCCTGGGGATTATCCACGTCAATTTGTCAGACCGTTATTTTAAGAAGCATTTCACCTCGCTGGCCAGGAGCATCCTGTTTGAGTCTATCCTTTCCATCACGTGCATCGTCTTCGGAGGTTATCTTTTCTACCTGATTTTCGGATGGATCAGCAGGGGAACAGGATATCCGGTTATGGCTGCTACGAGCATTTTCGTATTCATCGTTCCGCTGGTGTTCCATTATTGCTACGTACAGCTGATCAGCATTCCGGTCGATATTTACAAGACCTGGAAATATTCACCCGAACAGCGGCTTCCCGATTTTGAAGGAGCGGATTTTGACCGGCTGATGGTCCTGAACGTGGAACTCAGCAAGAACCTGGAAGATGCCAACCGTTTCCGCATCAAAGCCAAGACCCTGCCTACGGGAGTTACCTTCGGCGACTGGTTTTACCGTGTGGTGGATGATTACAACCATAAGAACCCCAATTCCGTGATTCACCTTACCGACCCGGCGGATGATTCCTATTACTGGATCTTTTATACCAAGAAGTCTTTTTTCAGCTTCCGGAAATATATTGATTTCGAACAGGATATTACAGAAAACCGTATTCATGAAAATGATGTGGTCATCTGCAAGCGGGTGATTCAGCATGAAGAGGAAGGCCTCAGAAAAACACCGCCGCGCACCATCTAAAAAAACAAAACATATGATACAGCCCATCAGACACTTTGCCATTAACTGGGTAGACGGGATGAAAGTTTCCCAGAAACACCTCAATGAGCAGGATAACTTCTTAATTGACGCCATCAGGGATTCAAGTTCCCTGCAGATCAACAATTATAATTTCGGATTGCTTCCGATTTCCACTGAATTTACCGACCGTACCATCTTTGATGTCCACAATACGGCGACCAATGATGTACAGCTCGTCATCAAACACTGCAGTGCAGTAACACTGGCCGGGTACCGGGTAGAGCTGAATGACAGGCGGGTAAGCGTCAAATCACTTGCCCGGTCCATGAATGATGAACAGGCCGACGGAGAATATTATATCCTGATTTCCGTAAACCCGTTCGATAAAGTACCATTCGGGGATATCGATCCTGAGGAGCTGCCACCGAGGCATCCGAATACACAGCCCAACCACCATATCGAGCTGCTTCCGGTAACTGCCCTGAACAGCAGCTACTCGGGAGGAAACTATCTGATTATCGGGAAGGTTGACCTGAAGGGCAATATCGCCCAGGTGGATTCCCGTTTTATTCCGCCATGTACTTCGGTACAGAGCCATCCTGCGTTGCTGGATTATTACAATACTTTTGCAAAGTCTGTGGGCAACCTGCAGCAGTATGCCTTTAAGATCATCCAGAAAGCGTCACCTAAAAATCAGAATACGGCTCTGGCCCAGAATGTGAAGTTCCTGTGCAATACCATGATCGATACTTTCGGGGATATGTATTTCCAGTTCAGGAACATTACGCCTTACCAGCCGCCTGTATTCCTTATCGAAGCCTTTGCAAAGCTGGCCCTCCGCCTGTACAATGCGACCCAGGTACTCGTGCCTGCCGAATTGGAGGAAATGCTGAACTACAGCCTGGAATGGAGCGAAATTGCGCCGCATACGCTTCTGAACCAGCTTTCCATTGTGGCGGAAACCAATTATGACCATCATAATTGCGGTGAACCGCTGCTGTACATCCAGCAGATGCTGAAAAGCCTGGAGACCATTTTCTCCAAACTCAGTGAACTGGATTACATCGGTCAGCGAAAAGAAAATATCATTGTCAATGAACAGGAAGTTTCCAACAACACCAACCCGAAGAGAGGCTGGAGCGTTCTGGATTAATTCCATAAATATAAAGTAGAAATCCCGGTATTTTCAGTCGGGATTTTTAATTTAATATACCAATCAGCAGGTTTTCTACAGGAAACCATCATATGATTTTACCAATTGCTACTATGGATATACATACACTGCGGCAGCATACCCGCGGACTGGAAGACGGGAAAATATTCCTCAACAATGCCGGCTCCTCCCTGATGCCGGATATTGTTGTTGATGCCGTTACCGGTTACCTGAAACTGGAAGAACAGGTGGGAGGATACGAGGCAGCCCGCATCAATACAGCCTTGCTGGAAGAATTTTATAAGGAAACGGCAAAACTGGTCAATGCGAAACCTTCGAATATCGCTTTTGCAACGAGTGCAACGGAAGCTTACGCAAAGGCCTTATCCAGTATTGACTTCACGGAAGGTGACGTGATTATCACCACTGCTGACGATTACATTTCCAATCAGATCACTTTCCTGTCCCTTCAGAAGAAACTCGGCGTAAAGATTATCAGGATGAAAAACCTTCCGGATCTTGAGCTGGATCTGGAAAATTTGGAACGCCTCATTAAGCAATACCATCCGAGGCTGGTCGCCGTAACCCATATTCCCACCAGTTCAGGACTGATCCAGAATGTGGAAGCGGTAGGGAAAATCTGCCGTGAGCACCATATTCTTTATCTCGTAGATGCCTGCCAGTCGGTAGGACAGATGGTGGTGGATGTTGAAAAAATAGGCTGCAGCTTCATGACCGCTACCGGCAGGAAATTTATGCGGGGACCCAGGGGAACCGGCTTTTTATATGTTTCCGATGAGGTTTTGGAAAAGGATTATGCTCCGCTGCTGCTTGATATGAGAGGAGCCGACTGGACAGAGTCTGATGATTATGAACTGTACGGAACGGCAAAGCGATTTGAGCATTGGGAAATATCCTTTGCTTCACTACTGGGATTTACGGAGGCCGTAAAATATGCAAACCATATCGGAATGCCTTTCATTGAAGCCTACAACAGGAATTTATCCGTTCGGCTGCGGCAACATCTTGAAGCCGGCGGTTTCAATGTCTGGGATTGGGGAAATCAGCTGAGCAGCATTGTTACTTTTTCGCGTCCTGACGGCAATCTGGATAAGATCCAGAAAGTTTTAAAAGATCATCAGGTTTCCTTTT
>JAKOOI010000239.1 GCA_022701475.1 Weeksellaceae bacterium | reverse complement strand
GTAATCGATCTTCCCACAATCAGGGAATTGATTTCTTTGGTTCCTTCATAAGAATAGATGGCTTCGGCATCGGCGACGAATCTGGCGACGTCATATTCCAGCAGGATGCCGTTGCCGCCCAGCACTTCACGTGCCCTTGAAACAATATCCCGTGTTCTCAGTGTACAGAATACTTTGGCCAGAGAGGCATGTTCATCTTTCAGGACTCCCTCATCCTGCATTTCCGAAAGCCTGAAGACCATGGTCTGCATGGCAGTTAAGTTAGACAACATTTCTACCAAGTGTCCCTGGATCATCTGGAAAGAAGCAATCGGTTTTCCGAACTGCTCTCTTTTCCGGGTATAATCCAGCGCGCTTTCATAGGCACCTCTGGCACATCCGGTAGCCATCCACGCAACACCTGCCCTGGTCATCTGCAGTACTTTTGCCGTGTCCTTGAAAGAGTTGGCATGCTGCAGGCGGTTTTCTTCAGTAATCACACAGTCCTTCAGACTAATGAGTCCGTTCTGTACAATCCTCAGGGCCATCTTGCCTTTTATTTTTTCCACAGAATATCCCGGGTTATCCTTTTCCACGATAAAACCCTTCACTTCTCCATCGTCAAGATCCCTGGCCCAGATGATAATAACATCTGCAAAAGTGGCATTCCCGATCCATTTTTTCTGCCCGTTCAGGATCCAGCCTTCCGGAGTTCTCTTACAGGTTACGGTAAGGCCGCCTGCCGCCCCGGAACCTACTTCAGGTTCCGTGAGCCCGAAAGCCCCGATCTTTTCAAACTTCTGCATCTGCGGAAGCCATTTCTGCTTCTGCTCTTCCGAGCCGCAGATGTAGATGGACCCCATTGAGAGACCGGACTGCACGCCAAAGAAAGTAGCGATGGAAGCATCGACCCGTGCCATCTCCATGGCGATGATACCTTCCATCAGGAAGGGCATTCCCGGACATCCGTATCCGTCATAGGTAACGCCGCAGATCCCCAGTTTCCGGAATTTCGGGATCAGCTCGTGGGGAAACTCATCCCGCAGCCAGTAATGGTTCACCAAAGGCTTCACCTCTTTTTCCATAAACGCCCGTACTTTGAGCTGGATCTCCCTGTGCTCCGGGGACAGCTTATGCGACATATCGTAAAAATCTCCATCGATGGCCGGAAGTTCTTTTCTTACTTTGTTGGGATCCAGCATTTTCATCATTCCTTTCAGCTGCTTATCATCAAGCTTTGAAAAATTTTCCATCAGCTTGGGAAGATTGACTTTCTGAGAGATGGTGCTGAGCTGATCGAAATCAATTGACCTGAATAATTCTATAGCATTCCTGATTTTAGAAAAGGTTTTTGACATAATGACAAGATATGTTTGTTGAATAGAAGGGTAGCAAAAATTAATCCGAAAACAGGGGCCATCCCTATGGAATATTTTACAAAACCCTGATTGAATGCCGGTTATTTTTGAATTTCTTCTTTACAAGACCTTTATCGGAGATTTTCAAGCATTACAAAAAATTCAGGCTGAACTTTGAAGTATAAATCTTTAAAAATAATTCTATGAAAACAACGTACATCAGACTAACCTTTGCGGCATCCTTCCTGGCAGCTGTTTGCTCCTGTAAAAAAGGAGAAGTTTCAAAAGCAGAGCTCAATGCGTACGCAACAGCAGATTCTGCAGCGGCAATACCTTCAGACAGCATTTCTTCAACAGCTTCCATCAGAGTAAAAGACAAGCAATTTATCAAAACTGCCGATGTCAATATGGAAGTGAAAAATGTGTATGAGGCAACCGTCTCCATTGAAAAATCGGTTCAGGAACTTGGAGGTTTTGTCACCCGTAGCGAGATGAAGAGCAATGTGGTTTCCGAAGAAACCTATAACACTTCGGACGAGGAGGCCGTACTGATCAAAAAATACCAGACGGAAAACGGCATGCAGGTGAGAGTGCCTTCCGAAAAGCTGGGGGAGCTTCTGACTCTTATAAATGAAAGGAAACTGTTCCTCCATACACGGTCCATCCATGCGGAAGATGTAACTTCCGATATCAAATATGCAGCCCTGGAAAGCAACCGGGTGAAAAAGAATGAAACCAACATCAGCCGTCTGAAACCGGGCAAAGACCAGGTTAAACTCGATAATGAGAATGCGTCAGAAAGCAATATCCAGCAGCTGAACAGCATGAATGTTACCGACCAGCTGAAATACAGTACTGTGGATATCTACATCAAAGAACCCGGTATCCGTATAGCAGCCATTCCGGTCAGCAACTCAGAAAACATTGACAATCAATATAGGTTTGATTTTATCTATAGCATAAAGACCGCTTTTAAAGAAGGCTATTACCTTATCCAGAAGATAATCGCCGGGCTGATTGCCATCTGGCCGATCCTGCTGATAGCTGCCGTGGTTGCCTACTTCATAAGGAAAAGGAAAACTCTTAAAAAACATCCGGCAGAGATGGAAATCTGAGTCTTGTTCCTGCTGAAAATTATTTTCATATCATTCATTATAACCTCCGGGCAATGCCCGGAGGTTTTCCCTTTCTCCCGAATCAGTCACCATATGCCGACTGATTTTTAATCATCCATTAACATCATTGAGGTAAAATTCCGTAAATTTGCGCATCAATAATTGTGCAGACGGATCCGGCATTTAGACACCCCGATTCCGAAGCCCTAACATCTTAATTTCTAAATATATGCTATCAAAAATAAATCCGACTCAAACCAACAGCTGGAAAGCGCTGGACGAACAGTTTGCCAACAATGACTTCGACCTGAGGAGCCTTTTTGAAAATAACTCCAACCGTTTTACTGAATTTTCAATCAAAAGACCCAACTTTTTGTTTGATTATTCCAAGAACCTGATTGATGCTGAAACAAAGCACCTTCTCCTGAATCTGGCAGAAGAATGCAACCTGAAAGAAGCCATTTCCAAAATGTTTTCGGGCGACATCATCAACGAAACGGAAGGCAGGGCTGTACTTCATACGGCATTAAGAGATTTTTCCGGTAAGGAAATCCTGGTGGACGGAGAAAACATCAAGCCTCAGATCAGAAGAGTACTGGATCATATGAAGTCTTTTTCCGAGCGCATTATCTCAGGAAACCATAAAGGCTTCAGCGGAAAAGAAATTACCGATGTCGTAAACATCGGGATCGGCGGCTCGGATTTGGGTCCGGTGATGGTGGTTTCCGCACTGAAACATTTTAAGACCAGGCTGAATGTCCACTTTGTTTCCAACGTAGACGGAAACCATCTGGCGGAAGTCGTAAAAAACCTGGATCCTGCAACCACCCTGTTCATTATTGCCTCCAAGACATTTACCACACAGGAAACCATGACGAATGCCAACTCGGCAAAAGACTGGTTTCTGAAAGCCGGAACCCAGGAAGATGTAGCCCGGCATTTCGTAGCCTTGTCTACCAATGTACAGGCAGTGAAGGATTTCGGGATTGCAGAAGAAAACATTTTCGAGTTCTGGGATTGGGTCGGCGGCCGCTATTCCTTATGGAGTGCCATCGGATTAAGCATTGTGCTTTCTGTAGGCTATGATAATTTCGAGCAGCTTCTGAAAGGCGCGCACGATACGGATGTTCATTTCCAGACTGCGGAATTCTCTGAGAATATTCCGGTATTAATGGGATTATTGGGAATCTGGTACCGCAACTTCTATGCAGCTACCAGCTATGCTATCTTACCTTACTCCCAGTACCTGGACCGTTTTGCAGCCTATCTCCAGCAGGGCGATATGGAAAGCAACGGAAAATGCGTAGACCGTAACGGCGAATTCGTAGACTATGAAACCGGCCCGATCATCTGGGGAGAGCCGGGAACCAACGGGCAGCATGCTTTTTACCAGCTGATCCACCAGGGAACCGAACTGATTCCTGCAGATTTTATTGCGTACGCCAAGAGCCCGAATAAAGTTTCAGACCACCAGGATAAACTGCTGGCGAACTTTTTTGCCCAGACCGAAGCGCTCGCTTTCGGGAAAACGGAAGAAGAGGTGGAAGAAGAACTCAGAAATTCAGGTAAATCGGAAGAAGAAATCGAATTCCTCCTGAATTACAAAGTATTCCATGGCAATACCCCGACCAATTCCATGATATTCAATGAGCTGACTCCGTTCTCCCTGGGACAGCTGATTGCATTGTATGAACATAAGATTTTCGTTCAGGGTGTCATCTGGAACATCTTCAGTTTCGACCAGTTCGGAGTGGAGTTAGGGAAAGTGCTCGCCAACAAGATTCTTCCGGAACTGGAAAGCAATGAAGCGGTTACTTCTCACGACAGCTCTACCAACGGACTGATTAATTATTATAAAGCCAATAAATAAGTACTGCGGATTTTCATTAATTTTGATTAAAAATAAAGATATGACACAGATTATCATAAACCTGAACAACAAGGAAGAAGAGACCTTTGTGGAAACTTTTTTAAACAGAATGAAGATCAGCTTTGAAAAAAATGAGGATGATTTCGAGCTGACGGATGAAATGAAAAAAGTAATTGATGAAGCATTGAAACATGACAGATCAGAATCGGTTGATGCATTTGAATCATTGAAAAGAATTTCAGAGAAGTATGGCATTTGATATTTTGGTCTCTCCTATTGCGGAAAGAAACATTGATGATGCCATCAGATATTATAAAATATATTCTCCTTCTGCTGCAAAAAATTTCAGAAAGAAATTATTTGATGTTTTCAAATCCTTACAGATCAATCCTTTCTTTACAGTAAAATACAGAAATGTAAGAGCAGTGCCCTTAAAAAAATTACCATATCTGGTTTTTTTCGAAATTTATGAAGAAGAACAGATGATCAATATTATCTCCGTTTTCTGCACGCATCAGAATCCGGAAAAATATCCTTAAGAATCTAATAAATAAAGTAAATAAAAAGTAAAAATGGCAGAAATTCTTGACGGATTAAAGATATCCAAAGAAATAA
>JAKOOI010000238.1 GCA_022701475.1 Weeksellaceae bacterium | reverse complement strand
GATCGGAGAAGAAACAAAAACCTCTTCTTCCCTAAAACTGCAGAAAGCCACGGCAGTGTTCGGGGGAAGAAAATGGGTGGCCTGGTTTTCCAGAGACTTCCCTTTCCAGGAAGGACCCTATAAGTTCCACGGATTGCCGGGAATGATCATCGAGCTGTATGATGATAAAGAGAATTATCATTTTACCCTGAACCGTTCACAGAATTTTACCGGTACCCAGGAGACCGGTATTTTTAAAAACGGAAAAAACAGAGGCGTTGAAATTCCTTATACCAGATACCGTTCTATGCTGCTGAGCCATTATCAGGACCCGATTAAATTCATAAACAGCGGACAGACGGAAATCAATGAAAACAACAAACTGATGCTGGACGACGGAAGGATCATCTATAAGCCTGAAGACCTCAGACTCTATGGAATCGAAGAACAGCAGAGAATCAAAAAATACAACAACCCGATCGAACTTGATAAAGCAGTCCGTTACCCTGAAATTAAAAAGAAGCCATAAAAACCTAATCCGGAAAATGATAACATTACTGACATGAAACATATTTTAATCATCGTCCTGATGCTGAATATATCACTTGCAGCACAGACCCATCGCTTTATTTATGAATACGAATTTAAAACCGATTCGGCAGCGGCTGAAAAAAGAAAAGCCAGCATGGTACTGGATGTAAATCCTGACGACGTTAAGTTTTACAATTATGATTTTGTCGTTACGGATTCCATCAATAAAACAAGAGGACAGAACAATGTCACCTGGGACGACACACCGGCGCTTACCAGGAAGAGGAATGCGGATGTGAATACAAATTACAAAATGGCGCAGGCCATGTTCATCACCGAAACAAAGGATCCGATCAGCTGGAAGCTGCTGGATGAAACCAAAGTTACAGGCGGATACAGCCTTCAGAAAGCAATGGCAGAATTCGGCGGCCGGAACTGGACGGCCTGGTTTACCAAAGATATTGCGCTGAATGAAGGCCCTTATAAATTCCGGGGACTGCCCGGAATGGTATTTGAAGTCTTTGATGACCGGGACAACTTCATGTTTTCACTGGTCAAAAGCTACAAGCTGGCAAGGACCTACGATACGCAGTCCATCCTCGAAAACTTTGCCGGGCAGAAACCGGTGAAACTCTCTGAAGCACAACTGAAGAAAATGATGCTTGACTTTTATAATGATCCCCTGCATGAATTCAAGGAACACATAAAAAACAATACGGATCCCAATGCCCGTTTCATGGTAATGGGGGTTGAAGTGAAAGGTCCTGAACAGCTGAAGGAACTTTCAGAGCGGATGCAGGAAAACATCAGGAAAAACAACAATCCCCTGGAATCGGATAAAGCCATCCGTTATCCGGTAAAATAATCGGAAGTACCACATGATTCGGCGGAGTTTTTGATGCTGTTCTCCTGCAAAAATGAATACTGATGGCATCAACAGACAAAAATATCTTTGAAAAGTTTTCCAACTGGGCAACAAAATTCACCGGCAGTTCTGCTGCTTTCATCGGATCGGCGCTGATCGTAGTTATCTGGGCCGCTTCGGGGCCGGTCTTCAAATATTCCGAAACCTGGCAGCTGGTCATCAATACAGGAACGACAATCATCACTTTCCTGATGGTATTCCTAATTCAGAAAGCCCAGAACAAAGACTCAAAAGCCATCCAGATCAAACTGAACGAACTTATCGCTGCTCATGAAAAGGCCAGTAACAGAATTGTGGATATTGAAGACCTTACTGAAAAGGAACTTGACCAGCTTCATAAATATTATGAGAAACTTGCAGATTTTGCCGAGGAAGATGAGGACATTCACGCCTCGCATTCCATTGATGCCGCCCAGCGCAACCAGGACCACAAGGACGAAATGTTCAGGAGAAGGCATGACGAATGGCTGCAGGAACAGAATCGGCAACATAGATAACTGTAATTTTTTAACAGATTTTAACAAATATATTTTAACCTTAATAAATAGTAATCAATTATTATTTTAAAAAATTCAACTGATCAGCCTCAATAAATATAAAATCTGGTAAAAGTGATTTAACATAATAAATTAGATTGTGAATTCTTGTGTTTTTTTTATGGACTAATGAAATATTTATAACTTTAAGTTGCTAATAAATAAAATTTATATCATGAAAAAACTATTATTTATTGCTACTTTATGTGTAGCAGGTTTAGTGAGTGCAAAGAATGCAGAGGTCAAAAAGCCGGAAGCCAAAAGAGAAACAGCAGAATCGAAAAATAATGAGAGTACAAAACAGGATTCTCAGACAGATCTGAAAGTTGCACTGAAACGTATTGCCTGGATTGGTGTTTCTACTTGGTGTGGAAAAGTTTTTTATCTCGATGCTAATGATTATTCGAATTATGAAGAGTTAGATGCCGCCGCAACTCAATTCACTCAACAGCAGTGTGCAGGTCATTCTACACTTCCAACACAATTTACATAAGCGACTTAATTACAGATAGGCGACCAATCGTCGCCTATTTAATGTTTTAAAATATGAAATTCTATTCATTAGTATTTTCTTTTGTTTTGTCATTTTTCAGCGGACAAACAATTACGGATCCAAACTTTTCAATTAAAACATCACCTTATGAGGTTATTAATTTTGAAAACAGTAAGCACAGTATTTATTATAAAGTAAGTTTTTCCAATAATCCTCTTTCAAAAGAGAGTAAAAGGGAAGCTATATGTATACTTCAAATAGGAGATAGAGTATCTAAATTTTTAGATTTTAATCAACTCAAAAAAGATTCTTTGGCTGAAAAGTATAGCCATCAAAGCACCATTGGAGCAAAGGAAACTAACGAATTTTTTAAAATAAGTGTTTTGTGGAATAATGTAATCTTTAAAAATAATGGTATAACGACTGTTCAGGACCGATTCAAATCGGTATATCAATATGAAGAAAATTCACCAAAGCTAAATTGGAATCTGGCGCAGGGAAATAAAGAGATATTAGGATATCAATGTAAAAAAGCAATCGTAAGATATAGAGGGAGAGAGTATACAGCATGGTATACGGTAGACATCCCCATTAATAAAGGACCTTATGTCTTTGAAGGTTTACCGGGACTAATTATGGAGATTGAAGATAAGGATCAGAAATATCATTTTGTAGTTGTTGGTATAGGAAAGAAGCCTCTACCGATCTATTTACGTAATGAGAAGAATATATTCAAGACAACAAGAGAAAAATTCAGAAATGTAGAAAAAACCTATAAAGAAAATCCGGCTGCTTTCTTCACCGGTAAAGCTTATAATGAAGATGGAACTCCAATTGTACTCAGGCAACAAAATATACGGTATGAACCTATGGAATTAGATTAGAGTTTTAAAAGAATTATTTAAAAATTTCATATTTGGTTTGACGGCTGAATTAATAAATCGGCAATCACTAAGCAGAATTAAAAAGGAATCAAAATTTTGATTCCTTTTTAATTTTAAATTATTTCATAAAATAATTAAAATAACTACAGCTCCCCAATAGGCTCTTCGCTGTTTCCGTATCGGCGTACTGTTTCTTCAGAAGAGAGAAATATGTTCTGTACCGCTGGTTTTTTACCTGGCTCAGCTGCTTTTGGTAGGCATCTTCCTTTTCAGACCACTGAGGGTCTGAATAATCTGTTTTTGAAGGATTGTTCGCCTCATACTGATAGTATTTTCCCTGCTCGGCACTGGCCATCTGGAAAAGGAGTCTGGCTTTCTGTTCCTTATCTGTGGAAAGATCGAATGCTTTCTTGTAATAGCTGACTGCAAGATCAAAATTATCCGGTTCGATATAGCTCCGGTCCGTAAAGTTTTTATAATAATACCGGTATGGGTTTTTCTGTTCCGTGCTCCGGAAGTCATATTTCCCACCGTTGGTATTATCGATATCCATCACAAAAAGCTGGCGGTAATAGCCGAGCATGGACGTATTGTACAGCAGGTTCCCGATCAGCTGACCGGCCTGCGCTGCTTTGTCATCTTTTCCATTGGCAATCTGTTTCAGCTGAATCAGGGCATCGGCCAGCTGGAGCTTATTCATGGAAGGTGTGATGAATGGAAACCTTGAATAATCTTCCTTCTTCATGGTCTGTTCGGGGCTGCTTTCGTAGCTCACCCATACATTGTGCCCGAACACCAG
>JAKOOI010000209.1 GCA_022701475.1 Weeksellaceae bacterium | reverse complement strand
TAAAAACGGCTATAAAATACAAGTTATTCCAAGAGCGTCGATGCAATCAGCGCCAATCTTCATGATATCACAGGTAAGCTTCTTTTCTCAGAAGAATCCTTCCGGTAAAAGAAAACGGTCATTATCATCAGGCAAAGATTAAAAAGAATAGGGTTCCTTAAAAATTCTTATGCCTTTTGATCATGATTTCCCAATTCAATTGAGGTAAAGGAAAAACCGGATTATAAGTAAGACATCCATATCTTGTTTAATAAAGAATAACCGCTATTGAAATATAATGGTATAAGATCAAGTTGATTATGTAAAAAGTCAGCAGGCATCTGATACCTTCCGGTAATGGATAAATCCTGCGGGGGTCGGTCATTAAAAACGCAATCCCTGCAGGATTTTTTATATGGAATACCGGCCAGTACTTCCGGCCATCGTATATTATGCCACTTCTCCTGTCGGGAATTTCAGGATAAAGGTACTTCCCTGTCCTTCGGAACTTTCTACGTGAATGGAAGCGCCGTGGCGGGTCATGATTTTCTTTACGGTAGCCAGTCCTACGCCGTTCCCTTCAAATTCCTCGCTCTTGCCGACCCTGTTGAACAGCCCGAAAATCTTGGATTGCTGCTCTGCGTTGATGCCTATCCCGTTGTCTTTTATTTTGTAAATTACCTCATTGTCTTCTACAAAACCTTCTACTGAAACCACAGGCGAGGCTACTTTATGGGAGTATTTCACTGCATTCTCGATAATATTGAGAAAAACCTGGAAGATCAGGATAGGGTCGCCTTCCACATCAGGAGCGGACTGAATATTAACCTGCAGGTTAGCATTAAGTTTCCCTACCATCAGCTGTTCCCTGATCTCCTGCAGGAGAGAGCCCATTTCTACTTTTTCCTTATTGATGTATTGCTGCCCTACTTTTGAGTATTCCAGAACGGTCTGGATCATACGGTACAGCCTTTCGGAATTGTCAACGATCCGGACAGACATCATTTTGACATCATTTTCCGCCGTTTTTCTCTGGATGAGCTCAGCGAAAGCTTTTATGGCGGTCAGCGGAGTCTTCAGGTCATGGGATACCGTATGGGCAAAAGAATCCAGCTCGGCGTAGGCATCGCGCAGCTTTTCGTTCAGGATGCGGAGTTCTGTCGTCTTGCGGCCAATGGCAAAATTGATTTCATCCCTGATTTCAAGCAGTGTCTTTATTTCTGTAGAAGACCATTTTTCCGAATTGTTCTTTACTTCCTGGGTCCATTGTTCAAAAGAATTTCTGGGGGAAATGAAAGGCTGGCCGTTCTCATCGAAGTTAATAATTTTTGTAGGATCTCCCGCCCACCGTACCGTCAGGGACAGTTCAGGCCTGAAGAGGATCAGGCAGTCTTTCAGATCCTGCGTCAGCCTGCAACCCAATATCCCGGCAAAGCGGCTGCTGCATACGGAAAGAGCAGGAAAGCTCTGGGCACAATGGTCTGAAGAGATTAAGCCGTGTTCGTTTTTTCCGATTTCCATGGCAATTTCAAGAATCTGTTCATAGTCAGGCACATCCCCGAAACTGTAGATTTCCCCTTCGAAAAGGAAAGAAACTCCGGTGGCACGGTAGGAGCTGAGGATCGTTTCAGCACAGTCGCCGATGAACGCTGAAGTCCGGTCACTGTTCAGCAGGCTCCGGGTGATCTCCATAACTACCGTCTGGAGACTGATGCTGTCCTGCTGCAGCCTTTCCTGATTCCTTAATCCGATACATGAGCTGAGGACCTGGCCGATCAGCTTGGCGGTTTCACGCTGTTTAAAATTAATGAACCTTGGGCTGTAATTATGGCAGGCAATAAGCCCCCACAGCTGGTTGTCGACAATAATCGAGACACTGAAACTGGAATTGACGCCCATATTTTTCAGGTACCTGATGTGTATGGGAGAAACGGCTCTTACCGAGCTGTTGGTAAGATCCGCCGGAGTCCCGGTCTTACCCAGTATCGCAACAGGCGTATCTGCCACGTTGGCAATAAGACGGGTAAAGTTTCGCATATACAGTTCACGTGCCTGCTGCGGGATGTCGGCAGCAGGGTAGTGGAGCCCCAGCCAGGTTTCCAGATGGCCTTCCCGGTCTTCGGCTACCACTTCGCCGTGGCCGTCACTATGGAATTTATAAATCATGATCCGGTCATAATGAATGATGTTCCTGATCTGCACGGCAGCATTGTCCAGAATGATCTGCAGGTCCCGGTCAGCAAGCATCTGGGAAAGGCTGGCGCCTACCGTATTCTGCGGATCGGTAAAGAGGTCAGATGCTTCAGGCTCAAAATCAAGGATATAGTTCTCACCTGACAGCGAGAGGATCATATTGTATGGCTGGCGGTCGATTTCAACTACGTATGGGTTCAAAGGCTTAAATTCCCGGCCCTGCCAGGAAAGGCGGATGAGGTCTTCAATAAACCGCTGGCTTTCCGGCTTTCCGAAGAATCCGTTGAGGAGGGTCACGGGCTTTCCCAACACCTCAGAAGGGACAAGACCTGTAAGCTGCAGAATATTTTCGCTGCAATACAAAATATCACCTTTCTGATCGATGATAATGAGCAGGCCATGAGCCTGTATGTAGCCTGGAATATGAATCGGTTCCTGGCTGCATAGATCCAAAGCGTCTTTTTTCATAAATAATGACGGGCAATTTAGTTTAAAGCAATACAATTCTGAAACATAACATCATCATAACAGATTGCCTGTGATGCAAATGTACATTGTTTTTTTTCCGGTTTATTAGTTGGGCTGTAAAAAATATCTATCACGATGATAAGTGTGATCTTGTCTGTCTTCAGATTCAATAGGATGATGAGTTCTGATGGCCTTTGACAGCCGGAAGGCTGAAATGGAAGACGGAACCCGTGTTTACCATGCTGCTTACCATAAGCTTTGTGCGGTGAAGCTTCAGTATTTCATTGCTCAGGTAAAGTCCGAGCCCAAAGCCGGAAACTCCGGTGACCGGATTATTGTTTACCCTGAAGAATTTCTTGAAAATATGCTCACGGGCAGTCTCGTCAATTCCTATTCCCTGGTCTTCAACGCTTATTTTTACTTTATTTCCGGATATGCTGCAACGCACGGAGATCACCGTATTCCTTTCAGAATATTTAACGGCGTTTGAAATAAGGTGCTGAATGACCTGTGCCAGTTTTTCCTGATCACCGGAAATAAAGGCAGGGCCATCCGTATGAATGGCAAAATGATGATTGCTGTACTGCAGGCCGGCTTCTTTAACGCATGTTTCCGCAAGAGCCGCAACATCGAATGCATTTTCATGAAGCGATGCTGAAGATCCTTCCAGCCTGGAAAGCTCCAGAAAGCTGTTGATGATGGACGTCATTTTTACCAGATGGTTTCCGGCCTTTTCCAGCAACAGGGAAGCCTTTTCGTATTTATGGGCATTGTTCATCCGTTGGGCCAGCTGAAAGTAGGTGTAAATGGAAGTCAGCGGGGTTTTCAGCTCGTGGCTGGTAAGGCTCAGGAAATTATTTTTCATTTCAATTTCCCGTTTCTTATCCGTAATATCCCGGAAAACCACCACTACCTGACCGGGGCATTCCTTTACCGGCGACGCAAAAACTTCATAATATCTTTGAGTTCCTTCGTTATACTGTTCAAACTGCACAGGCTTTCCGTAGACGGATACGTCACCATACATCCGGATCCATGCATCTTCAACACCAGGCATAATTTCGAGGATGGTTTTTCCCACCACATCTTTGAGTCCGCTCTGGGTCTCAAAGGCAGGATTGGTATTGATAAAAGTGTAATTGATGGGTTTTCCTTCTGCATCATAAATAAAATCAATGACCATAAAAGCGTCATCAATGCTTTCAAACAGGGCACGGTACCGGTATTCAGAGACTGCCGTCTGCTGCTGTGCTGCTGTTGCTGAAACTATTTCTCCGGTTTTGCGGACTGCTTCGGCGAGTGCCGAGCGCCGGTGATCTTCCCAGTTTAACTTTTTTTCATGACAGATGAAAAAGAAGCCGTTTTTCGTGGGAGTTTCTGAAACCAGTACGCAGAAGACGGTATTTTTTCCGTAGGTAAAAGGTTCCTGGAATGGCAATTTTGATTCTCTGATAAGGCCGGATAAAAAGTGTTGCTCACCGGCCGGAGAATGATTCTTCAGTTTTGAAACTTCTATGCGGGCACTTACCGATCCGGATTCAAGATCCAGCTCTGCAAAGCCGGCCTTATCAGCCTGAAAGTATTCCATGATTTCATCAGCTGCGCAATATTCAATCTCTTCTGTTCCCGGGAGTTTACGCAGTTTATCCGCCAGGGCCAGCAGAAAGCTTTTTTCTTCCCTCTGGCGCCGGAGTTCCCTGTTTGCTGCTGTTGTTTCTTTGAATATGACAAGGGTTCCCGAATCATGGCCTGCAGAATTCTGAAGCCTGCTGTAGCTGAAGGTCCAGTATATTTCCTCCGGAAATCCGTTGTTGTAAAGAGGGATGGGCTTATCTTCCTCAAAAACGCCGTGCGGATCAGTTTCCAGAATATCTAATTTTTTTTGTATGGTTTCCCAGGCTTCAGGCCAGCAGTCCTGTGCCCTGGCACCGAGTGCAGCGGGATGTCTGCTGCCGTACCGGGAACCGATGAGTTTTTTGCAGGCATTATTGTAGAGCTGTATCTTTTCATTACCCCACCAGATAATCATTGGAAACGGGCAGGAAAGCATCATATTGACATGGGCGATAAAATGATTGTCCCATCCGGAACGGTCACCCAGGCTTGTATTTTGCCACGGAAATTCCCTGATGGCATCAGCCATCTCGCATTTTCCGTTTATTTTTTGAGCATGATGAGTCATGGTTCCTTCTGATTCAATATTCGATAAAGATAACTGAGGTATCAAAATTTCTGCCATTGAAACAGGAATCAGCAATAAAATTAAAAAATGAATGGGTAGAAAGGAATAAATAATATATATGATAGACGGAAATCATTAAATAACCGATCATGAATAATATCCGGGATAAAAGCAAAGTACCAAAAGAGGTGAGAGGTAAGCAAATCTGTGTAAATGACCCGTTGCAGAAATAAAACGGCCTGCCACGCTGATATTTTGTGCTCTAATAATATCAGTGAATAATATTCTGTATCCTTGTAAGGACGTTATCTATATCAAATGGCTTTGCGATAAAGTCGTCTGGTTGACACATGTTTTCCATCTGCACAAGATGGGCGTGGGCACTCATAATGATAACCGGAATGCCGTTGTTTTCTTTATCCTGCTTTACCTGCCTGCAAAGATCGACTCCTGAACCATCAGGAAGCATTACATCAAACAGATAAAGATCGGGGGTAATGTGGATGTCCCTTTCTGAAAATTCGCCTACGGTAGCAAATGATTTTACGTCGTAGTTCTCGGAAACAAGAAAAAGCTCCAGAATTTCCCTGATGTCTTCATTATCTTCTACCAAAAAGATTTTTCTCATCCCTTTGCCAATCAATAATTACACCAATCCGGATTTTTTCCAGTTAAAAATGATATCTGCTTTATAGAAACGTTCACATGAAGCCCTTCTTCAGGCGGGTTCAGCAATTTCCCGGTAATTTTTATATTTCGAAAATAAGGCCTCAAAAAAAACAGCTGAATTAATAATGGCTGATCTTGAAAAAAAACAGCATCATGCAGTACAAAAGATCTGGGATCAGGAAATTGCTGGTCGGACATCAGCTTATCCCTGAAATAAAATACATCAATAATACAATGTATAATAGGGTAGCTGTTCAGCCTATCTGAGCACAAGCCGGAGACGGCATCTGTTGCCGAAACAGGTTTTACGGATGATTTATAAACCACAGAAACAGAGAACGGCTGACCGCTTATCCGCCGTACCGGATGTCTTATATCCGGCTTATCGCATGCTGCTGTCCTTTACATAGGAATCACTGAGGTATTTGGCAATCAGCTTCTCCAGTTCATAAAGATCAAAAGGCTTACGCAGGAAATCATCTGCCTTTGAGGCGTTCTTCAGGGCTACGATATTGCTGCTGGCACTGATAAAAATAACAGGGATGTGGTTGAACTGATCGTAAGTACGCAGAAGCTTTATGGCTTCGGTTCCGCCGATCTCAGGGATGTAATTATCCATAAGGATCAGGTCCGGGCTGAATTTGGAGACCCTTTCAATAATATCATGACAGGTTTCCGAAATTTCCACTTCGTAACCATCCTCGGAAAAGACAATGCTCAGGACATCCAAAAGAGCATGGTCATCATCGAAAATCAATATCTTCTTCTTATGCATCACTTTAATATTTCCGGATTATTGGCGATCAATCTGTTCCCGCTGCAACCTTACACAGCCAGAACAGCATACAAAGATATAAAGAATATTTGTAAACCTGCAGTAAGTATCACGTAATATGCAGAAGAAAATGCCAAATGCATACTTGTGCAAATCAAAGGGGATAAAAATTTCCATATGAACGGCTCTGCTAATGTATTCCGAAAGCTTCCGGTTCCTCGAGAAATTTTTCTTTGCATTCCGTACTGCAGAATCCGTAAATGGAGACTCCGAGCCTGGCCGTGTCGTTTAAGGCCTCTGTAGTTTTCGTCAGGCATACAGGATCTTCTTTATTGATAATTTCAATGTTTTCCAGCCATCCCTCCGGCTTTTTGTTTTCTGGCGCTTGACGCTGGCACGACAGACTGAATGCAGCCAGCGGATAAAGTAAGAAATGTCTTTTCATAGCAAAATGGTAAAGCCTTATGCCTGGCTTGAAGTGAAAGATATCAAATGAATTTCCTGTATCTTATGATTCAGATTATATCTGCTGTTTTGCTCTATGTACCATATGTGTTGTGAGTCGGAAGTGAATTAAATACTTGTATTTCAATTATTTATTTATTTATTTTAATGGTGTTTATAGAGCCTGATATCCTGCGTGGCATAGACTTTGTGAAGTACAGTCAATATGACACCAATCACAAACAGACAAAATTCCGATCAGGTACTGATCGCGGAAGATGCTTTCAGAG
>JAKOOI010000200.1 GCA_022701475.1 Weeksellaceae bacterium | reverse complement strand
CCATTGGTATTCAGCATCAGATGCTTGATCGGTTTCGATTTGGCTATATCCATGATCCTGAAGAACTCCGGATGAATCGTGGGCTCGCCTCCGCTGATCTGTACCACATCCGGCTCACCTTCGTTTTTTACGATGACATCAAACATCGCCTCTATTTCTTCCAGGCTGCGGTGGCTTCCGTAATGCGGCGAAGACATGGCATAGCAGGTCGGGCAGGTCAGGTTGCAGCGGTCCGTTACTTCCACAATGGAAAGACAGCTGTGCTGTTCATGGTCTACACAGAGACCGCAGTCGTAAGGGCAGCCATACTCTACTTCCGTTCCGAAATGATGCGGCATTTCGGAAGCTTTGTTGTAATTCCTGATATTTTTATAATAATGGACATCGGAGGCAATCTTAGTTTTAAAGAATCCATGGTCCGGGCATCTTTTGGTCATAAAGACCGCTTCCTCCTCAATAATAATCTTGGCGCCTACCCTTTTCAGGCACTCCGGACAGAGGCTGATGGTATAGTCGTAATAGGTATAATTTCTTACCGGCATAATTTATTTTTTACATTCCTCCGCACAGCGCTCCGCTGATCAGCCCGCAGATCAGCAGTGAGATCAGCATGGTCTGCCAGAATTGTTTGTTCGAAAACTTCCGCTTGCCTCCGCTTTCATAAATAAGCTTAATGAAAACGGTAACAATAAGGGAAACAAATGAAGCGACCCCCAAAATAATCAGAATAATAAAGAAGACAAGGCCTTCCAGACCTCCCACTTCCAGTAAGGTCAGTGTTTTCATATCTTGCTGTATTTTAATCCCATATTCTTTTTAATGACATAAATATAATAAAAAATAACACACAGGCAGACAAGCTGTATGGTCCCCAGGTTCCCGGCGATTTCCACTCTCGGCTTGATGAAATCCAGCAGGAACCTGAACGCGAAATAACCCAGCATAAACAGCTGAAAAAGAAAGCCCGGAGACAATGATTTTCTTTGCTGAACTGTTCTCAATACAATCCAGAGCATGACCAGGAAGGCAATCTCATACAAGGCTACCGGATGCCTCCGGTACTGGTCTCCCAGATACATACCGAACATGGAATGGGTAGGAATTCCATAAGTCTGCTCATGGATTCCGGTCAGGAAGCAGCCGATTCTCCCGATGATCATGGCCAGCATCAGCGGATACACCATAAGGTCACCGGTGCTTTTCCTGTGGCCGACCGTTTTTTTGGCCAGTTCCACCCCGATCAGCCCGAAAGCGAGCCCGCCCACGATGGTATTATTCGTCCAGAATCTCCTGAAATCAAAGGGCCTGAAAAGTGTATACGGATTTTCCAGGTTTCCGATTAATTTTGATCCGAAAAGGGCCCCTGCCGTTGCTCCGATCAGCACGGCGGCCGATACGTTGAAGGAGACTTTTTCATGGGATTTTCTTTTCAGATAAAAATAATACCGCATCCCGAGGAATATTCCTGCCGTTTCAAAGACAGGATGGGCAAGTATGCTTTTTCCGAAAAGATGAAAGGTAACCGGGAAATCCATGGTTTCAAAAATATCGATTTTCCGGCAATCTCCGGCAGGGATCTTTATATTTTTCAGGCAGTATATGTTTCCTTTTATCTTAAATTATCCATAAAATCCATCTCCCTGCAGATTCCGTCAGATCTTTTTCTTAATTTTAAGTAATATAATTCCGAATTATGAGAATAGAATATGATATCAAACTGGGATTCAAGGATGTAATGTTCCGTCCGAAACGTTCAACACTGAAATCGCGGTCTGAGGTTGATCTGGAAAGGGAATTCACTTTCCGGCATACCGGGAAGAAATGGAGGGGCACACCGGTCATCGCTGCCAATATGGATACGGTGGGAACATTTGAAATGGCGGCAGCGCTGGCTAAGGATAAGATCATCACTGCCATACATAAGCATTACACCGCTGAAGAGTGGACAGCCTTTTTGGAATCCCAGCCTGAAGAAATCCATCAATATATTGCACTGAGCACCGGAACCGGGAATGCAGACCGCGAAAAGATAAAAACCATTATCGGAAAACACCCTGAAATTGAGTTTCTCTGCATTGATGTAGCGAATGGTTATTCGGAACATTTCGTGGACTTTGTAAAGCAGGCACGGGCCGATTTTCCGGATAAGATCATTATTGCCGGGAATGTGGTGACGGGTGAAATGGTAGAAGAGCTGCTGCTGGTTGGAGCCGACATTATTAAAGTGGGCATCGGGCCAGGATCCGTGTGTACCACGCGTGTGAAAACCGGCGTAGGATACCCCCAGCTTTCAGCCATCATCGAATGTGCGGATGCCGCGCATGGATTGGGAGGCCATATCATTGCAGACGGCGGATGCAAAGTTCCCGGCGATGTGGCCAAAGCCTTCGGCGGCGGTGCCGATTTCGTGATGCTGGGCGGGATGTTTGCCGGACATGACGAAAGCGGCGGGAAAATCATCGAAGAAAACGGGAAAAAATTCAGAATGTTTTATGGAATGAGCTCAAAGACCGCTATGGATAAGCATGCCGGCGGTGTAGCCGAATACAGGGCTTCAGAAGGCAAAACCGTAAAAGTACCATACAAAGGTCCGGTTTCGGAAACGGTAAGGGATATTCTGGGCGGCGTACGCTCTACCTGTACTTATGTAGGAGCATCTACTCTGAAAGAACTGTCTAAGCGAACCACTTTCATCCGGGTACAGGAACAGGAAAACCAGGTGTTTAACGGTTGAACTTTCTATAAAGACTGAGATGAAACCTTACTGACAGCCGTTAGAATATTTCATTTTCATCCGGTAGTCTATCATTCCTTTTTGCAGTTCCGGTTTATACGGCCTGATAAATAAATATCGGTCTGGAACATTTTAAATGTATACCGGACCGATATATAACAGAACCGGCAGAAGGGCTTAGCTTTCTACCGGCTTTTTATCTTGTTGTTTACGTCAATAAGCCTCCGTCGACATTCAGGGTTTGTCCGTTGATATAAGAAGACATATCACTTCCCAGAAAGATACATGCGTTGGCTACGTCGGTGGTTTTTCCCAGTTTTTTCATCGGGATCGCATCAGCCCACTTCTGGGTAGCTTTTTCATCAAGGGCAGCAGTCATTTCCGTTTCAATAAAGCCTGGTGCAATGGCGTTACAACGGATGTTTCTGGAGCCCAGTTCAAGAGCAACAGATTTGGTAAACCCGATCACCCCGGCCTTGGAAGCAGCATAATTGGCCTGGCCTGCATTTCCGCTGATCCCTACTACGGAAGTCATATTAATAATAGAACCTGACTTTGCCTTCATCATCGGCTTGATCACTGCTTTGGTAAGATTAAATACAGAATCCAGGTTGATTCTCATTACTTTATCCCAATCTTCTTTCGTCATTCTCAGCAGCAGGTTGTCTTTGGTGATTCCGGCATTGTTTACCACAATATCGATCTGCCCGAACTCGGCAATCACTTCATCAACTAACTTCTGTGCCGCATCAAAATCCGATGCATCAGACTGATACCCTTTAATTTGAGTTACAGAACTTAAAGTGGCTTCCAATTCTTTCGCTTTATCTACAGAGCCGGCATAGGTAAATGCTATTTTTGCACCCTGGTCGGCGTACATTTCAGCAATTCTTTTACCGATTCCTCTTGTAGCTCCCGTAATCAGCGCTACTTTTCCTTCTAATAGTTTCATATGTATGACAATTATTTTCTTTATGACCTCCCGGCTTTCTGAAAACCGGGCTAATATACAGCATTTAAACCTCACCGAAATAAAACGGTGCGCAAAGATATTACAAAATGTTATTCAATATATTTTAAATCATCCTATTAGTAACATTTTGTTGCTGTTTTTTGTCATAGCAATCGCTGGAAAGCCTGCCTCATAAGAAGTCCTGCCTCTCCTCCTGTGTTGAATCAATGAACTTTATCCGATTATACAAATGCATACCTATACTACCGGAATTATACTTTTACGGTCAAGACAAGCCGGCAGATAAGCAATATGGAATACATCAGATAGAATTATTGACGATGAGAACAATTTCTCCTTTCAGCGTTTTGCTTTTGGAGAATTCAATAAGTTCCGTAATGGTCCCGCGTTTGGTCTCCTCAAATTTCTTGGAGATTTCGCGGCTGAGGCTGGCCCTGGTTTCCTCGCCAAAAAACTCCCTGATCTGTTCAAGGGTTGTATTGATCTTATGCGGGCTTTCATACAGAACAATGGTCTTTTTCTCTTCGGCAAGCTGCTTGAGTTTGGTCTGACGGCCTTTTTTTTGCGGCAGGAAGCCGGCAAAAAGAAATTCATTGTTCGGAAGGCCGGAAACCACAAGGGATGGTACAAAGGCTGTTGCTCCGGGGAGGCAGATCATTTCAATCCCATGATCTGATCCTGCTTTAGCCAGTAAATACCCCGGATCTGAGATACCGGGAGTACCGGCATCAGTGATAATGGCAACGGTCTGTCCGCTTTTCAGGTCGGCAATCACTTTTTCAGTCGCCTGGTGCTCGTTATGCAGGTGATAGGATTTCAGCGGCTTTGAAATCTCGAAATGTTTCAGGAGAATGCCCGATGTCCTTGTATCCTCACATAAAATATAGTCCGCTTCCTTCAGCACCCTGATGGCTCTGAAGGTCATGTCTTCAAGGTTCCCGATCGGGGTGGGAACAAAATAGAGAATTCCGCTCAAAATATGATTTATAAAAATTTGTTTTCTACCAATACCCAGAGCCGCTGGGCATATTCATCCACTTTATTCCATTTGTGGGAATAATAGAGATCGCTCAGGTATTCTTTTGCTTCTTCAAGGTTCCGGAAGGTATTCAGCCTGTCTACCACTTCATTCAGTTCAGCCTGGTTTCCTCCGAAAAGCATCTTTGAAAAAGCGATTTTGTCATTCAGGTCCAGCCGGAATTCCGGTTTTTTCTTTTCCGCTTCCATGAATCCCGTCGGGACATTGCTTTTCAGCAGGCTTCCTGTATCCTGAGCAGGATTTTGTTTCTCTTCAGGCGGTTTGGGTTCAAAATGATGGTCATCAAAAAAGGACTGGACGGATTTCAATCCCCTGATACCGGACAGTTTTATCTTTCTTTCCGGATTCCCGGATTCCCGCATTTCAAAATCCCTGTCTGAAGCAGGAATATCATTACCCTGATCCGGAACCTCTTTTTCAATATCCGTTATCTTTCTTCTGTCATTGACTTCGGCAAGAACAGAGGCTTCCCTTCTTTCCTCTGCTGCAGATTCATGTTCCATGTCATGAATTATAGAATCCGTACCGGAAGTATCCGTTGCAAATTCTCCCGTCTCCAGAGCCTGGGAAGCCATGGAATAGGTTTCATTGTCTTCTTCTCTACCCGACGGATTTTCCAAAGGCTCATTCTCAAAAATAGCCGGAGCGGTCTGTTTTTTCTCCGGTGATTGATGATCCGATATTATTGCTGCCTCGTACCGCTCCTGAATCCTCTCTTCTTCTTCAAAATTGCTGAAACGGTCTGTTGTACCGGGATCGGAAATCTCATTTTCAAATTCATTAATCTCATTCAGCTGGTTATTGAACAGGGCTTCTTCTTCGGTAGGAGTGCCGTAACCGGATAACTGTGAATTACTGTTATCATGCCCGGGATCTTCATTCCTGCCATCCTCATCATTTTCAGGCTTTTCTGTTTGTTTTGGTCCGGAATAGAGGGCAGTATCATCCGGTTCCGGCATCTTTACTTCTGCATTTTCTTCCGAACTGCCCACCAATGCTTCGTGAAAATTTTCTTCTACAATCTCATGCAGCTGGTTATTGAAAATGGCCTCTTCCTCTGACTGATTTCCGGAAAGATCATTTCCCTGTGCATCAATTCCATTCAGTTCATTGTTAAAGACCGCTTCTTCTTCCATGGTCTCCTCTTCGGGAATGATCTGCATACTTCCGGCAGAACGTGAAAAGCTTGCATTTCCGGAATACCGAAGATTTTTCTCCAAAAGGCGCAGAAATGAAATCCTGTCGGTAAGCTCATCTACAAGTTCTGACCTGTCCAACAGCTCCTCTGCACTGTTTATTCTGTCCAGAATACCAATGATATTCTTGAATTCGGAAAAAATTTTCCCCTTTAAATCTTGGATATTCTGCATAGGAAGAATCTTATTAAAATTACGTACTTTTGATCTTAAAATATACGGCTAATTTAACAAATGTTTTTAGAAAATACAATTAATCATTCCAAACAAAGCGGCTGGATGGAAGTTATTTGCGGCTCCATGTTTTCCGGAAAAACGGAAGAACTGATCCGCAGGCTGAGAAGAGCGGAAATGGCAGGCCAGCAGGTAGAAATCTATAAGCCAAGACTGGATACCCGCTATTCTGAAGAGGATGTTATTTCCCATAACCAGAATAAAATCAGGAGTACTCCGGTAGACAATCCCAGTGAAATCCTTCTGCTTGCTTCCAACTGCGATGTTATAGGAATTGATGAAGCCCAGTTTTTTGATGAAGGAATCATTGATGTAGCCAATCAGCTGGCCAACAGCGGGATACGGGTAGTCATTGCCGGACTGGATATGGATTTCCTGGGTCGCCCTTTCGGGCCGATGCCTTATCTGATGGCTATGGCAGAATACGTTACCAAAGTACACGCCATCTGTAAAAGGACAGGAAACCTGGCCAATTATTCGATGAGAATTTCCCAGGGAAATGATCTGGTGGAACTGGGAGAGACGGAAAGCTATGAAGCGGTAAGCCGCAGGGTTTTTATAGATGAAGTGCTTTCCAGGAAGAAAATTAAGTAACTTAGACCGAATTAACATTGCCCGGTTAAATAGAGCCGGTTTTGCAGAGGCAGAGACTTGGCCTGTTCTGAAATGCTGCCGCTGCATCTATCCAAAGTAACAGATTAGCAGAAAGGGACCAATGAATTACACCATCCATCAGATAGCAGAAATTACCAATGCACAGATCATTGGAGATGCAGGACTACTCATCAGGAATATTGCTTTCGACAGCAGGATTATTTATTCCACCCGGAATACAGCGTTTATAGCCATCAATACCCATAAAAATTCCGGTGAAAAATTCATCGAAGCGGCTATAGAAAAAGGGATCAGTATCATTATATCAGAACATTACGACCCACGTTTTAAAGAAGTTACCTGGATTATTGTAGAAAATGCAGTAACCTTCCTGCAACAACTGGCAGCATATCATTTCAGAAACTCGCATCTGCAATCGATCGGGATTACAGGAAGCAACGGAAAAACCATATTGAAAGAGTGGCTTTACCAATGTTTATGGAACGAATTCCCGACCGTAAAAAGCCCGAAAAGTTTCAATTCACAAATCGGCCTTCCCCTTTCACTACTTCAGATTAACCCTGCCCATCAGCTTGGAATTTTTGAAGCCGGGATTTCCGGGCCCGGCGAAATGGAACATCTGGAGCATCTGTTTCCTCCCCAAATCGGGCTGCTTACCCATATCGGCACAGCCCATCTCGCCAATTTTGATTCCGAAGAACATCTGATCGATGAAAAAATCAAACTTTTCAAAAGATCCGGAGTCATTATTTACAATGGAGATAACCTATTGACTGGTAAAAAATTAAAAGCACTCTATTCAGGTAAAAAATTAATTTCATACGGACTCAGACAACACAATGATGTATATTTTAAAGAATTACCATCCAGGGATGAAGAGCTTACAGTACGTTATTTCGGAGAAGAAATCTCCTTCCCCGTTCATCAGAGGGACGAAGCTACTCTAACCAATGCCCTGGCTCTTGTAACCGTGCTGAAAGAACTGAAGACTGAAAACCGGAAGATCGTTGAAAAAATCAATGCTCTGAAAGCAGTGGAAATGCGCCTGGAAGCTATTGAAGGAACCCGGAACAACATCATCATCAATGACTCATTTAATCTGGATCTGGATTCCCTGAAGACTGCCCTACAGTTTCTGAATGAATACAATAAGGAGAAAAAATCCCTTGTTCTGACCGATATGATTGAAGTGAGTTCCGATCTTCAGCACCTGTATGAGGAAGTTGCCGACCTGGTGAACGAACAACATTTCGATTCCGTATTCCTGATCGGTCACAATATATCAAAATACAGTGATTTATTTAAATCTGAAATTCATACTTTCATTGACACCCAGGAACTTATTGACAGTAAATATCTTACAGAAATTGAAAATCAGATTATTCTTTTAAAAGGCGCCCGGAAATTTGAAATTGAACGGTTAAAGGATATTTTGGAACTGCGGAAACATGATACGGTACTGGAAATCAACCTGAATGCTATCCTGCATAACATCACCTATCATAAATCATTGCTGAAACCATCCACCCGGATGATGGCCATGGTGAAGGCGAATGCTTATGGCCTGGGAAGCTATGAAATCTCGGAATTTCTTCAGCACCATCACATCGATTATCTTGGAGTAGCCTTTGCAGACGAAGGCGTAGAGTTAAGGAAAAAAGGAATTACGGTCCCCATTATCGTTATGAATCCGGAGCAGCACAGTTACGACACAGTGATCCGTTATAATCTGGAGCCAGAAATTTACAGCTTCAGAGTGCTGGAACTGTTCGATGAAGCACTTCAGAGATCAGGACATGACCGGAAATACCCTATCCATATCAAGCTGGAAACAGGCATGCACCGGCTGGGCTTCAAAACCGGAGAACTGGATCGCCTGGCGGATATCCTGGGAGATAAGAATCTTAAAGTACAGAGTATTTTCAGCCATCTCTCCTCTTCGGATCTGCCGGATGAGAAAGAATTTACAGCAGCCCAGCTGACGACGTTCGAGCACAATTCATCCAGCCTGATAAAGAAACTGGGCTATGCTCCTCTGCGTCATATCCTGAATTCTTCAGGAATTACAAATTATACCGAACATCAGTATGATATGGTACGGATCGGAATCGGCATGCTGGGAGAATCCCCTGATGATCGAATACAGAGACAATTGCGTCCGGTAGTAAGTTTTAAAACGGTCATTTCACAGATTTCTACAATAGAAGCCGGAGAATCCGTTGGTTACAGCAGGCGGTTTATAGCAGACCGTCAGATGAGAATTGCCACTGTCCCGGTAGGCTATGCAGACGGTATTCCTAGACTGATCGGAAACCAGGTGGGGAACGTCGGAATCCATAAAACTCTGGCACCTATCGTAGGAAGCATCTGTATGGATATGATGATGGTAAACGTGGACCCTATTCCTGATGCTAAAGAAGGGGATCCCGTTACACTTTTCAATGCCTTTCCTGCATTAAAAGAATTTGCAGGATACTGCGGTACCATTACCTATGAAGTATTAACTTCCATTTCACCCCGTGTGAAAAGGATCTATATAAAAGATTAAACCATGAGAAAAATTCTGTTCCTTCTGTTTGTTACTCAAATCTTCCTGATCCCTGCGCAGGTAAAAAAAGATCTTAAGATTCCACCGAATCCCCGGATCGGACTTTCCCTGGCCGGCGGCGGAGCCAAAGGATTTTCCCATGTCGGAGTTCTTAAAGTACTGGATTCACTGGGCGTAAAAGTAGACTATATAGCCGGTACCAGTATGGGTGCCATTGTTGGCGGATTGTATGCTTCAGGATACTCCGGAAAGGAAATTGAGAAGATCGTAATGGATACCGATTTTTATTCTCTGATTACAGATCCTAAAACCACACGGCAGGAAACCACTTTCTTTAATAAATCCGTAGACAAATACCTGTTGTCCATTCCGCTTAAAAACGGAAAAATTACCCTTCCCTCTTCCATCAGTACCGGCCAGAAAAACGTATACCTCCTGAAAGAGCTTTTTAAAAACGTTTCAAGCATCAATGATTTTTCAAAGCTTCCCATTCCGTTCATGTGTGTAGCAACCAACCTGGAAAGCGGAGATATGGAAATTTTTGAGAAAGGAGATCTGGTACAGTCCATTATGGCAAGTTCTGCTTTCCCTTCTCTGATGGATCCCGTCAAAATCGGAGACAGCATTTATATCGACGGGGCCATGTCAGTCAATTATCCTTCGAAACCATTAAAGGATAAAGGTATTGATATCGTTATCGGTGTAGATCTTAATCAGGACCTTTCCAGGCGGGAAGATCTGAACAGCATCATTTCCATCCTTAACCAGGTAATCGATTTCGGGATCAAAAAAGACACCCGGCGTCAATACAAATATACAGACATCAATATCAAGCCCGATCTGAAAGGAATGACTGCTACCAGTTATGATGAGAAGAAAAAAATACTCGACAGCGGTTATACGGAAGGATTAAAATACCTGAAAATCCTGAATGAACTTCCTAAGCGGCCTTTTGACCGCCTTCGGCAGCATGTCAACCCTATTTATTCCAACGTCTATAAAATCGACAGTGTTTCAATTGACGGCGGCAGGATTTACGGGGAAAATTATGTCCTCGGTAAAATGGCATTGAGGCTTCCCTCCCTGCAAACCTATGGGAGCATTAATAAAAAAATAGATAAGCTTGTGGCTACCAATAATTATAAATTCATCAATTATGACATTGTTACGGAAAACAATGCAAATTATCTCAAGCTCTATGTAACGGAAGATGACTCAAGGCACTTTCTGAAATTTGGCCTGCATTACGATGAAATATTCAAAACCGGGTTGCTGCTCAATTATTCTGCTAAAAGATTGCTTTTCAGAAATTCCAATCTGTCAGTGGACGTAATAGTGGGCGATAAACCAAGATATTACCTGAATTATTTTGTCGATAACGGATATATTCCCGGATTCGGGCTTTATTCATCCGGAATGAGCTTTACACTGAGAAATGTAAATAACGACGATACAGAAAAATGGACCTGGCTGAGAAATGAAGTCTATATACAGTCTATCTGGAAAGACAAATTTGCAGTAGGCGGAGGAATGAGCCATGACTATTTTGAATCGGAACCTATTGGCGGAAATAAAATTTATAACCGCTTCCTCAATCCATATGTGCTCCTGAAAAGCGATACCCAGGATGACAAAGACTTCCCTACCCGCGGTATTTATATCAATGCAGAAGGTAAAGTAATCGACCTGATGAAATCTGAAGTTGAAAAAAGGCTGGTTCAGGTGAAAGCAGATATCAGGATCAATTTTCCTATTGCGAAACAGTTTGCCTACCGGCTTAATCTGTATGGAGGAATTACCATCGGAGAAGATCTTCCCTCTTTTTACCAGTACAGACTCGGAGGGATATTTGAACAGAATATGGTTAATCTGAAAAGCTTTTCCGGGTTTTATTTCGGCCAGCTCAGCACCAATAATGTGATTCTGATTTCCAATGACCTGCAGTTTAAATTCAATAAGAATTATTTCATCAGCGGAAATTTTTCATTTGCTAATTTATCGGATGATCTGAGTTTTGAGGATGCTGTAAAGCTGAATTACAGTTCACTCGGAATTACGGCAGGATATAAATCTCCTTTTGGACAGATTAAAATCAATTTCAGCCATTCACTTAAAAACAACCAAAAAGGCATATTCAGTGTTATTCTAGGACACTGGTTTTAAATTTATCATGATACATTTTTTTTACGAAAATCTGCCGGAATCGGTAGCTACAGATTATAAGGCATGGCTGGAAGACATTATTCTTTCAGAAGGAAAAAAGCTTGGCGAAATCAGTTATATCTTCTGTAATGACGAGTATCTGCTGAAAGTTAATCAGGATTATTTACAGCATGACTACTATACGGATATTATAACTTTCGACTATGTAAAAGGCAGGACTATAAGCGGAGAGATTTTTGTATCTTTGCAGCGCATTTCCGATAACGCCTCTACTCTATCCCGGGAATATGAAGAAGAACTCAGAAGAGTGCTGGCTCATGGAATTCTCCATCTTTCAGGATACAAAGACAAATCTGAAGCGGAAGAAAAAGAGATGCGGAACAAAGAAGATTTTTATTTAGCCAGGTACTACCGTTAGAAAATCCAAAAGTATAATCATTGAAGAAATGATATTTGGACCGGATGAGATCCAGGTTAAACAGACCGCAATACAGGCGATTTAAACCTGTATTTTTAAATAATGTTTCACGTGAAACATTTACATAAAAACTTAAAATTTAAGGCTTAAAACAAGCAATAAAATGATTTCAGAAATATATGACGTCATCGTAGTCGGCGCAGGCCATGCTGGCTGTGAAGCAGCCGCCGCCGCTGCCAACCTGGGTTCGAAAACCCTTTTGATTACCATGAATATGCAGACCATCGGCCAGATGAGCTGCAACCCTGCTATGGGAGGAATTGCGAAAGGGCAGATCGTACGTGAAATTGATGCGCTGGGAGGATACTCCGGAATCGTAGCAGACAAATCAGCAATCCAGTTCAAAATGCTGAATCTTTCCAAAGGCCCTGCCATGTGGTCGCCAAGGACTCAGAATGACCGGATGCTTTTTGCAGAAGAATGGAGGCTGGCCCTGGAAAACACACCTAATCTTGATTTCTTTCAGGATATGGTAAAACAGCTGATTGTAGAAAATAACAAAGTAACGGGTGTGATCAGCTCCTTGGGAATTGAAGTAAAAGGAAAATCTGTTGTCCTTACCAACGGCACCTTCCTGAACGGTCTCATCCACGTCGGCGACAAGCAGCTGGGCGGCGGAAGAATGGGCGAGCCAAGGGCTTTCGGAATTACGGAGCAACTTGTCTCTTTAGGCTTTGAAGCAGGAAGAATGAAGACCGGTACTCC
>JAKOOI010000180.1 GCA_022701475.1 Weeksellaceae bacterium | reverse complement strand
TGGCCTGTCCGATTCCGAAATGTACATTCAGGGTACTCATATTCTGGAATCCGGTTCCGCTCTGTACATCGCGGATCTGCTTACCCCAGGAACCGTAGATTTCTACCCTGGCGCCGATACCGTTTCTGTTGCTTTGGGTACCTTTAAGCGTTACTTTCAGCCATTTATTGCTGTTTCCTGCATTCATCATGATGGTGTTGCCGTTCTGGACATCGAGGAATCCGTCATTGTTCAGATCCCCTACAGGACGGTCATACAGGTTAAAGTTATAAGCGGTGGTATTAGGAACAAAAGTAAAGTCTCCGTTCCCGAACATAATATTGTTGCCGGCGCCCATCACATCCAGAAATCCGTCATTATCAAAATCATGGGCTACGAATTCCCTTCCCAGTGCCGTGTTGGTATCATAGCCTGATCCGGTGGATTTATCCGTAAAGGTTCCGTCGCCGTTGTTTTTCATCACCCGGGTAAGCCCGTTGCTGGTGGAGTTGGCACCTACTACCGCATCCATCCAGCCGTCATTGTTGAAATCTCCCCAGGCGGATGACCAGGTCTGTACTGCATTGGCCATGTTGGCTGTGGCGGCAACATTGGTAAAAGTTCCGTTCCCGTTGTTTCTGTGGAGCTCGTCGATATTTCCGCCGGGCCCGGACCCGCCGCCGCTGCATTTGGCAATAAAGAGATCCATGTCGCCGTCATTATCATAATCAATCCAGATCGATCCATAGTTCCCTCCGGAAGCAAAGTCGCCGAGACCGCCCTGGTAATGGTTCAGATTGGTCCCGTCATTCATGTAAAACCTGTTCGGGGCATTGTCATCACAGGCGAAAGCATCGAGCTTGCCGTCTTTGTTGATATCCACAAAATTGGTCCGCTGGGTAAGGAAAGACTGGGGTTTCCGGTCCGCTGTATATCCTGTGCCGTCAGCATTTGCTTTTACAAAGACAATACCGCTGCCCGAGCCATATATAAGGTCATTGAAGCCGTTATTGTCATAATCTCCTGCAGCGATGCTCCAGGACGGGGTTACCGTAGTATTGGGAATCGTATAGGCTACGTTATTAAAGCTGCCGCCGGGCTGCTGGTATCCGATAACGATCTGGGTATTGCTGACTACGGAGACAATATCATCCAGATAATCTCCGTTCATATCCACCACGCAGTTATTAAAGTTGCCGGCAGTTGTTACAGGTACTGCATTAAAAGATAAGCGGCTGGAAACTATAGTGCCTTCAGCCAATGTAATATTGAATGCAGAAGACGAATATTTGTTATCAAATGCAATGTAATAGGTTGTTCCGGCCGTAGCATTGAAAGTCACCCGGGAATAAATTCCTGCGTAATCGTCATTGGCCGTAAGACAGGTAAGGGCACCGCAGCTTCCGGTAAATACCATCATGCGGGTGTCTGAGATCGCACCTGCAGAAGAAGTGGTTATGGTGACGGATTTATCGGTTGACGGGGTATATTTATACCAGATTCCTTTGGGTCCGGCTGTGCCCAGGGAACATGCAGTGGGAGGCGCATCGCCAGTGATGGTCTGGGAGAGCACGGTTCCCGGAGCCAGTGCAGGAGCCGTTGCACAGGTAAACTGTGCCGTCATCCATGCCGTATTGAACATTCCTATGGAAAATAAGAGATATTTTTTCATGTCGATCTGTTTTTATCAGGTTACAGGGGCCACTTACGGACAATTCTGGTTGAGTGTACCGATCCATTGTTTTAAAAGTTCTACGCCTTCATCATGAACCACCGTCCTTCCCAATAGCGGCATACGGTCGGCTTCATCCGTAGAAGAAAGCCTGAAATGCATCACCGATTTGGAAGGGTTCCCCGGGTTGATGATTTTCTCAAGCGACTGGTCAATCGGTTCATCGGCCATCACACAGACCCCGAGATTCGTCAGGCTGGATGTTTTACTGAAGCTGAGCCGGATCGCCCGGTAATCACAGCGTGCATTTTCCTGATGGCAGTGCGCACAATTGATGTCCAGGTAAGACCGGAGGCGGAGATCCAGCGGTTTGCCGGTATCTTTATAATTTACCGTGGAAGCGATACTGGAAGGATAGCTCTGAAGGTAGCCTTCATCCACCAGCTTTTGCAGCTGGTTTTTCACTCCGTTGGAATAAGGATACATTACATTCAGGTTCTGCGGCTTTACTCCGATGGGTACAGGCTTGTTGTCCAGTTTATGGCAGGCGAAACATTCCGTTTCCGAAGGAATCCGGTAATCGGTTGTCAGTACGGTATTGTTTTCTTTTCTGAACGAAATATTCTTAAAGCTTCCGCTGGTAAAATCGGTTCCTGTTACCAGCTCGGCTTCTGTCTGGGCATCGTTCCACAGGTATTCAGCAAAAATCCATCCGCCGGATTTCCTGATCATCAGGCGGGTTTCAATGATCTTCGTGGTATTTCCCGGCTGAATGGTATTGTAATAGAAGTTTTTAATCAACACCGTCCCTACCGGAAAATTCAGGGATTTATCATCGGATTCATAACCGGCCCTGGTACCGGCAGGCATCCAGACGAACCTTTTTTTCAGGGCATAATCGGTAAACAGCGAACTGGCAGGCTCGTAAGGTATGACTTTGCTGTTGGGCGTCAGGTTCTTCAGTTCTCCTGTAAAGAAATTATAAGTGGAAAGTTTGCCATAAGGAACGGCATCAATATTAAAGTTGACAAAAGACGTCCCCTCTTCAATGCTTTCGATCTTCTCATCGTTTTTGCAGGAACAAAGGGCCATAAAGCACCATAAGTACAGAAAGTAGAGTTTTTTCATCCGGTTACCGTTTATGCGGCTAAGATAAATAATTAAATCGGATGGAATGCATTTAATTCAATAAAAATTAAAATATGACTCAAATAAAAAAAATAATAAGTAAAATAAAAATTAATCTGATAAAAAAACAGACAAATCAAAACAATATCATCATATCCATATCCTGCCGGAATAAAATGAAGCGGAGTTTTACCATTCCGG
>JAKOOI010000170.1 GCA_022701475.1 Weeksellaceae bacterium | reverse complement strand
CAGGCTATTGCTGCAGATGCCGGAAACTATTATGTAGACCTGGGGACTAACGGATGTGTATACCGGCAGTATGTAAACGTAATGACCTCACAGGCACCGTCCATTACCGGCATCAGTATTACCGGATCCGGTGCATCTGTACAGGTAACAGGCGGAACACCGCCCTACCGGTACTCACTGAACGGAATCGATTACCAGTCCTCCAATACGTTTTCCGGTTTACCAAAAGGAATTCATTCCGTATACGTTCTTGGCCGGGACGGCTGCCAGCCTGTTGTGAAGGAATTTTTAATCCTGAATCTGATCAATACCATTACCCCGAACGGTGACGGATATAATGATGCCTTGCATTATTCCGATCTCAGAATCAAGGAGAATGTGTCTATTGAAATCTCAGACCGATACGGCACATCGGTATACAGGTCTGCGGACAAAACTTATACCTGGGACGGAAAATCCAATGGCAGGGCCCTTGCTACCGGTACATACTGGTACATCCTGAAATGGACAGAGCCGGATACCCGGTTACCGGTTTCGTATTCCGGATGGATCCTCATTAAAAACAGGGAATGATATACATCTTTTTTTCCGATACAAGTTCCGGTGATTTTTCTTCACCGGAATTTATATTTTCTGAATACAGAGGCATCCAAATATTAAAAATATATTAAAAATTCAACAATACCATGCATTATATAAATTATCAATGCTATTTATACACAATATAAACTTTTAATATTTACATTTGCTGCACTTATTAAGGAATATGAAAAAATTTCTACTAGCGGCCTGTACTTTTTTCTGCTTATGGGTAACAGCCCAACTGGATACCGATCACTGGTTTGCACCAATGGCTGCAAGAACCGGCCTTGCGGGCCTGCAGGGATATCTTTATCTCTCCACGGATGAAAGCACACCTTTTACGGTACAGGTTTTCAGTGGGAACAGCCTTTTTAATACTGTACAGGTAAGCAAGGGGAATCCGGTGCAGATCAGTATTCCCAATAATTTCATGATCACAGACCAGCAGGGCGATCTCTTCACTCCGAATGCCATGGGCATGTTTGTAAAAGGCAGTAAAAAGTTTTTTGCCAATTACCGTTTTTCCGTTCCCAACCATGCAGAAATCATTACTTCCAAAGGACTGGCCGGCCTCGGTACGACTTTTTATGCAGGTACCGTCCCGGTAACCGGCCCTAATACCTATGTTAATTCCATGATTGGTATTACGGCCACCGAAGATAATACCACCGTGGTTGTTTCCGGTTATGACCCTAACGTTGTTTTTTCCGACGGCATCTCTGCACCTACCCGGACTTTTACGCTAAACAGAGGCCAATCCTATATCATGGATGCGATAAGCACCGACCCCGGATCTAACCTGGAAGGCCTCGTGGGAGCCAAGATTGTATCAACCAAGCCCATTTCGGTAACCAACGGAAATTTCAACGGAATCTATACGAATCTCAACTATACCAATAACGACATCCTGATGGACCAGGGCGTACCGGTAGACAGGCTAGGAAAGGATTTTGCCTTGGTGAAGGGAAACGGGAATATTGTTTATGAAATGGAAACAGCCCTCATCATTGCCACGGAAAACAACACCCAGATTTCCCTTAACGGAGGGGCTTCCACAGTCACCCTGAATGCAGGCCAGCATTATATGGTTCCGAGCACCAATTACATCAACCAGGGCGGCGGAAATTACAATATGGGAATTTCTGCCAATAAAAATATTTATGTATACCAGCTGCTGTCCGGTATCACCGGAAGCGCCGGTGTCAATGAGTATGCAGCCGGCGGAATGAACTTTATACCGCCGCTAAGCTGTTTCATGCCGAACAAGGTGGATGAGATCGGCTTCATCAACAAGATCGGCAATGCGTCCTATAATACCCGTCTGAATATTATTACCCAGACCGGTGCAACAGTCACCTTAAACGGTAACCCGATTCCCGCCGCCAACGGACCCTATCCCGTAACAGGAAACCCGAACTGGGTGACGTACTCCGTCCTCAATGTTTCAGGAACCATTGCCGTACATTCTACCAAATCCGTTACGGCGGGGATTGCGGCAGGAAGCGGCGCTGTAGGCTTCGGAGGATATTTTGCCGGCTTTTCTTCGGTTCCCGTTATTTCGAAAACAGGAGACTGCTATGCCGGGATTGTGCTTCAGGTCGATAATACCTACGATACTTATCAATGGTCTTTAAACGGGAATCCGATTCCGGGAGCTACCTCCTACTCCATCAATCCTGAGCTATACGGCCCTGGCAATTATACCTGCCTCGTTACTAAAAACAACTGCGGATTTGTTACCGCCAACAGTTACCTGTACACCCTGTGTCCGCCGATAACCACGACAACGTTTGCCATAGGATCCTGCAACACCAAAACCATTTCGCCTGTATTTACAAGTTCTGCGCAGGCAATTGCCCCTGCTGCCACCAGTATTGTTTCAGCTCCGACCTCAGGATCAGCTATCGTTAATCCGGCAACAGGACAGATAATTTACACTCCGAATGCAGGCCTTACAGCAGATACCGCCGATACGTTTGTCTATTATGTACAAGGCAGCGGCAGCCCGGCAGATTTTGAATATTTCAGGATCATTATTAATATCGATGTCCTTCAGACGGCCAATGCTTCTCTGACGTCCTGCGCGGACAGCAATGGAAACGGAAGCTTCAATCTTACTTCTGTCAGCGTCACTCCGGACACAGGAACTACGGTACAGTATTTTACCAGCCCGCTGCTCGCAGGAACACCGATTGCGAGT
>JAKOOI010000151.1 GCA_022701475.1 Weeksellaceae bacterium | reverse complement strand
GATCCGCAGCTGGCGGCAAAATATCCGGATATCAAATCTTATGTCGGCGAAAGTTTCGGTGAATCAGGCAGCACGGTATATTTCAGCATTTCCCCGCTTGGACTGTCCTCTATGGAAATTTACAATGACAGGTCTGCCGTGTTTATCGAACCTTATACCAAAGACCTTTCGGCTTATGTTGTTTATAAAAAAACTGACAAGAAAGACAGCCTCAGTGCTTTTGAATGTACCGTACTCGATGTCGCGCAGAAAGGGGCAGCCGGTACCACGGGAACGGAAGAACTGGCGAGACCCAATGCAGACGATGCCAGGTTAAGAACTTTCAGGCTGGCCCTATCCTGTACGGGAGAATATACCAATTATTTCGGCGGTACAAAAGCAAACGCACTTGCGGCCATGAACAATACCATGACCCGGGTAAACGGTATATTCGAAAAAGATTTTTCCGCCAGGATGGTGCTGATTTCAAACAATGATGCGGTAATTTATACCAATTCCTCCACCGATCCTTATTCTCCCTCTTCCCAAATGAATAACTGGAATTCTCAGCTTCAGTCTACCCTGACCTCGGTGATCGGTGAAGCCAATTATGACATCGGACACCTGTTCGGAGCTTCCGGCGGCGGCGGAAACGCAGGCTGCATCGGCTGTGTGTGTACCAACGGCTCGAAAGGCAGTGGATATACCTCGCCGGCCGATTCCATTCCGGCCGGGGACAATTTTGATATTGATTATGTAGCCCATGAGATGGGACACCAGTTCGGAGGAAATCACACCTTTTCCCATTCCAATGAAGGAACAGGCGTCAATATGGAACCGGGGTCCGGTTCTACCATCATGGGATATGCAGGAATTACCGGCCAGGATATACAGCCACATTCCGATGCTTTTTTCCATGCCATCAGCATCCAGCAGATCACCAATAACATCAAAAACAAAACGTGCCCGGTAAGCACGGCAACAGGAAATTCCATTCCAGCCGCCAATGCCGGTGCAGACTACACCATTCCGAAAGGAACGCCTTTCATGCTCACCGGAACCGGAACGGATGCCAACGGCGATGCCCTGACCTATATCTGGGAAGAGCTTGATAATGCGTCATCGTCACAGACCGGAGCGAATTCCGCCGCCAGTGCAACAAAAGCCTCCGGGCCGGCCTTCAGATCCTGGACACCGGGTACCTCTCCGGTGCGGTACTTTCCTAGGATGGCATCCGTTCTCACAGGAGCCACCACTACGAGCGGTTCTGAAATAACGGTTGAAGCTTTATCCAATGTTGCAAGATCATACAATTTCCGGTTTACCGTTCGCGACAACAGGGCCGGAGGTTCGGGGAACAACTCGGATGATACGGTCATTACCGTAAACGGTACAGCAGGCCCCTTCAGCGTAAGCTCTCAGAACTCAGCCGTTACTTATGCAGGAGGAAGTTCACAGACCGTTACCTGGAACGTTGCAGGAACTACTTCAAACGGCGTCAATGCGGCGAATGTAGACATCCTCTGGTCAAAGGATTCCGGAGCGACATGGACCACTCTTCTGGCCGGAACACCCAATGACGGCTCACAGGCTGTAACCATTCCTAACGTCTCAACTGCCACAGGAAGAATTATGGTCAAAGGCTCCAACCATATTTTCTTTGATGTGAACAATGCCAATATCAGCGTTAATGCCGGATCCGGTGCATCAGATACCACCGCACCCTCTGCACCTTCCCTGTCGGCTTCCGGAACAACCTCCACCTCCACCAATCTTTCATGGTCCGGAGCTACGGACAATGTAGGCGTCACCGGCTACGATGTCTACCAGGGATCTTCACTCATCGGATCCGCAGCTTCCACTTCCTATGCCGTAACCGGCCTGACCCCTTCCACAACGTACAGTTTTACGGTCAGAGCAAAAGATGCAGCAGGAAACGTTTCCGGAGCCAGTAATACGGTAAGCGTAACAACGGCAGCAGGAAGTACGGTTTCCTACTGTTCGGCATCTGCTACCAATACTGGAGATGAGCGAATAGGGAATGTAAGCTTTGCCAACATCAACAATACCTCAACCGGAACGGCAGGCTATGAAAACTTCACCTCCGTATCGGGTAATGTGACCAAAGGAAGCTCGTATGCCATTTCTGTAACACCTGCCTGGACGGCTACCCAATACAGTGAGGCTTATGCCGTCTATATCGATTATAACCGCGACGGCGATTTTACAGACAGCGGGGAACTGGCATGGACCAGATCAGGATCCACAGCCAGTCCGGTTACCGGAAGCATTACCATTCCGTCCACTGCCGTTACCGGCGCTACAAGGATGCGGGTCATGATGCAGTACAATTCGGTGCCGTCCTCATCATGCGGATCTTATACGTATGGCCAGGTAGAAGATTATACTTTGAATATTATCTCAGCAGGCAGAGCGGATACGCTATCCGCAGATCTAGCGACAGCTGTCAGAGCCTACCCGAATCCTGCCATCGATATCCTGCATATTTCAGGCACAGCCGGTGAAAATTACAGCATTTTTGATATGGGCGGAAAACTCATCAGTTCAGGAAAGCTTGAGAACGGTTCCGTAAGAGTCAGCCAGCTTGTAAGAGGCGTGTATATCATACAGACCGGCGAAATCTCTTTACGGTTTGTGAAAAATTAAAAAATTCCCATACAATCGGAGAAAGAGGCTGCCTGAAAATGGCAGCCTTTTTTTTACCTCCTTATCGATTTCCTTCCTGATAGGGAGATGCTGAAAATATTTTATTACTTTTCGGTCAGAATACCCTGAGATATCTTTAATTTCATTATTTTTGGAAAAATATTAAAAATGAAATTAAAGGCCCTTTTATTAACCGCAGCAGTAAGTGTTTCAACACTGGCATTCGCCCAGGAATCGAGAAAATCCGGCCCGCCTGCAGGCAATGCCATAACGGGAGATGTATATGGCGGTGGTGTGGCTTCCAATGCGGAATCCAAGGCCATTACGGTTGAAAAGCTCAGCAAAAAGCTTAAAAAAGACAGTAAAAAGATAGAGAATGTTGCCGTTAAAGGAAAAGTAACGGACGTGTGCGATAAGAAAGGCTGCTGGCTGACCATTCAGACCGATGATAATTCGCAGTTTTTCGTGAAGATGAAAGATTATGCATTCTTTGTTCCGACAGCGCTGAAAGGTAAAAATGTAGTACTGGAAGGTACGGCTGAAAGAAAGGTAACCTCTGTAGATGAGCAGAAACATTATGCGGAAGATGCCAAAAAGCCACAGGCTGAAATTGACGCTATCACCACGCCTAAAGAGGAAATCAGGTTTGTGGCCAACGGAATCAAAGTTGTTAATTAGTCAATAAAAAGCAGAAGCATAATCAATTGACTGCTTGCTTCATCTAAAATACCATAAGGTGCCTGATCCATCAATCAGATCCTAATCAAATAAAAAGGCGGAACCTGAGAGGTTCCGCCTTTTTTAATCTTCTATCGTAAAATTCACTTCCGCATCAAGCTTGGGATATTTAGCTTCCGAGACAAATTTTTTCCCGGTACAGTCGATTTCCAGCCAGCCTTTCCTCTTTTTCACATCTCCCGCTTCCATGACATAGGGAATAAAAGAAATATCATTTTTACCTTCTTCCTTGGTTTCCCGGTACTGGACTGCAATATCAAGGATACACTCGTGCGGTGTATTCAGTTTTACATTTCTGTAAATAATGTCATAATGGGTCTCCCTATTTTCCGGGATTTCAGCATAAATCTCCCAGCCATCCGTTCCGGAATCAAGACGGCTGATGGCCTTTAATGTATAGTACAGGGCAATCGTATAATATTTTCTTGTTTCCTTCCTGGTATAGTCATCCACAAAATGCCCACCCTCAAAAAGAATAGTCGGCAATCCTCCCTTAATAAAATTGTCTCCGGTAGAAGCCGGATAAAATTCATCCGAATATCTTCCGATGTGATCGGGAATCATTTCTTTAAGATGCTGATAAACCTCTCCGATGACAGCCATACATTTCTTCCTGTTTTCTGTTACCGTCCGTTCTACATCTTCCGAAGGAGCGAGAAACGAGAGGGTAGCGGGATGTATACCATTCGTTGTAAAGATGGTCCGCTGCTCATGGAGATTCAATGCATAATCATAATCTCCGGAAGCTACCGTATTTTTCAGGAATTTAATTTCGGTACTTGCCTCATGATGAAAATCGCGGTTAAGGTCTATACCGTTTGCATTTAATCTGGTCCATTTTTCAGAACCGTCCGGATTCAGCATAAAAATGAAATCCAGTTTCAATTTAGCGAACAATTCGTCCTTTAGTTTTTCTGACTGCTGTAAAGTTACTAAAAGGTCGAGCATGGCATGCGTTGCATTTGATTCATTTCCGTGCATCTGTGACCAGGCAAGAACATTTATAGTACCGGTTCCGATGGTCATTTTGTAAATCGGTTTCTGCAGAAAAGATTTTCCGATCATTTCGATGGAATCGCTGAAATTCTCTTCCAGGTAATAAAATAATTTTTCGGGAGAAATATAGCGGTCAGGAAAATCGGGGTTAGCAATGTATATCTGTTCTAGGCTCATTTTTTTACTGTTTACATTTATCAAAAATACGCATTTTGAAGTAAAAAATAAAATTAACATATGTAAATATATTAAACATGCTGTAATGACAAAATGTCTGTTGATAAAATTGC
>JAKOOI010000104.1 GCA_022701475.1 Weeksellaceae bacterium | reverse complement strand
TGATTTCCCTGGAAAGCCAGCTGAACCAGTTCTCGGTTATTTTAGGAGGCTGTGAACGGATCCGTAATACGCCTCTGCCCCTGGCATACAGCATTCTTCTTCACCGTACCGTCTATCTGTACTGTTTCTGGCTGCCTTTCGGGCTGGTAGACAGCGTAGGCTGGATGATGCCGCCGATCGTTCTGTTCATTAGCTATACCTTTATCGCACTGGATGCCATCATCCGGGAAATCGGGGAACCTTTCGGGGAAGAGGAAAACGACCTGGCCCTGAACAGCATCTGCCGTACGATAGAGTATTCGATCTTCGAGCAGGCAGGTATTCTCCAGGCGGAACCCGCGGCTACGGATTCATATGTCGTTGACTGATGAGTGGTGAGTTATGACTTATGAGTGATAAGCGGTATGGAGAGGAGTGCTGAAAAACCCATGAGGTTCATAGCCCCGATAGCAGCGGCATCCTTTTTCTGAATGGGACCGGGCAGCGGGAGAAAAAGATACAGCGGATAGCGGGAATCAGCTCCTGACGGTTATTCCAAGGTAAATGCAGAGGCCTCATTTTTTACGATAACCGGATCCGTTGCAAAAACCGGGGAAACACCGGTGAAATTTGTCTTCGGATGATTCAGGAATAGCTACCTTATACGGGCAGTATGCTGTGACTGCGTTTTCAATCTGTCTCTGGCCCATCTCTGTAATGGTCGGCTGAAGCGGTATGCAGGCTGAATCTTTTTGTCTTTCACCGGAGCATGGCCATATTCAGCCTGTATCATTCCTGTCATCTGCGGAAAGTTATACTTTCATGTGCATATAAACCGTTGTACGGATTTTAGCCGGAAGGTTGTTTTGACGCCGTATCAGACAAGAGATACCCTCAGGGCCAGAAGGCCGGTAATGCCCTGGAGATCTTCTACTTTCAGGAACTCCACATCGTTTTTAAGAACCTCTTTTTTCTGGAGCTTGCCGATGTATTCCAGGTATTCCCGCTGGTTTTCCATTCCGAAATAAACGATGGTGATTTTCCCGGGGCAGGTAATCCGGTCCGAAGTTCCCTTGACATGGGCTTTGTCCAGGCGTTTTTTGATAATTTCATAATAGGAATTATAAGCACCGTCCACGTCAAATCTTTTCTCATCCATCCGGAAGCGGATATCGATCTTTTCATTGTATACAAAAACCAGTGAGGCGATATCCAGCGGAACCGGCAGGTCTTTTTTAAAGCTCCGGAATTCCCGCTCCATCCTGCAGATGGTTTTCAGCTGCCAGTACCTGAGGCGGTGGACAGTCTTTGAATGATAGGGGAGTTCCGGTGCAATATTCTGGCCGGTATACAGGGTGTGTTCCACCCCGTCCGACTTAAACCTCTCGTAATAATGGGGAAAAATCTGCTGGGCATCATTCTGGCTTTCATCCAGTACATCGGCCAGCTTCCTGTTGACCAATGTTATGGAATCGTCCAGGTTTTTCCGGCTGGCATAAAAAAGATCATTCTGGCTGAAAACCTGGACAAAATAGTCCTTGATTTTTGCCTTCACTTCACTGGAGGATTTTATTTCCAGCTTTGCCTGCAGAAAAGGGTGGATTTCTTCCCGCAGCAGCCGCTGGAAACGCTGTTCACTGTCGGCCTTGATCCCGTGGTTCAGTTCATTTTCAAAGATTTCGAGGGCCAGGATGTATTTTTCAGATTCCGTATTCATCAGGGCAAAAATATCCTGCAGGCAGCCGATCTGCCGGTTGAGGTCTTCCAGCATCAGCCGGAAGCGTTTTTCCGAAGAAGACCGGATGTCCGAAATCCCGAACAGGGGCGTCAGGTTTTTAAAGGAAATCTGCCGTAAGGTATATATTTTACGGGAGAGGGAAGCATTGAAATATTTTTCCGCCTCATTCCTGAACTTCCACACCACACTGTCGTGGATGGTGGTATATTCCCGCTGGATAATGGCTTCGATCTGGTAATTTTTTTCAAAGCTGAAGCGGTTCAGTGAAAACAGGATCATGTCTGTAAAGAAATCCATCTTCTTCAGCTTCAGCCCGTTGAAGCTGTTTTTTATAGGAGAGGTAAATTCCATAATCGCCAGCAGCTCGCCGTCTTTCACCAGCGGAATAACCATAAAGCTTCTGATATTATTTTCTTCCAGGATCCTGAAGGAGGGCAGCATGCGGATTTCACTGTTGAGGTTTTCCACATTGGAGATGACTACCGGCCTCGGGTTGTAATTGATGTTGCTGAAGGTGATTTTCCGGGTTTCTTCATCAAAGGTATTGATCCAGAAATCCAGGATGTGATGGGTAAAAAGGCTTTCGTAGATGGGAAGCTTTTCGAGCCGCTGGTCCTTTTTGTTGAAGAGCATCAGCCCGAAGTTCAGTTCGGCGACATCAAAGTAGGATTTGAAAATTTCCATCAGGTTGTTGTCGGGAGAGAAGTTTCCGGGGTCGATGCTGATCATGCTGGATTTGAGATCCGATAAAGCGACCTCCGATGTACAGTCTACCAGGGAAATGATGGTAAACCCTTTCAGCACCCAGGATCCGGAGGGAAAGTACTTCTTCCAGAGCCTGGTATCGTCCAGGTTTTCCAGCAGCATATCCACGGTTTCATCAGAAGGAATGATAGTGCCCTGAGCGGGATAAACTTCCGTAAAGTCGGCATTCACCGTGATTTTATAATGCTTGATGATGCCGTGGCGGTTCGGGATATCATAATAGAAAGGCAGATTGGTCCTGATGTCCCTTTTAAAATAGCTCTGCAGGATCAGGCAGCAGCAGAAGACATAGAATTCGTCATCGTCAATGGTGCGGAGCTGTATGTCAAAGTCTTTCCCGGCCTCTTTGAGAATGGCCGTAAACCGGTCGGTATAATTAAAGGTAATATTGGACAGCGGGATACTAGCGGCCTTGATTTCATTGTTTGTAAGCCCGGTAGGAAAAAGGTCTGCCAGCAGGAGTCTGATCAGGTCCCGGTGTTTTTCCAGCAGGGAAGGATCCTGAAAACCGTCTTTCAGTTCCCTGAAGTTTTTTGTCTTATCGAGTAAAGATTCCGCATAGTTCACGCGGTATTCCAGACGGTCGTTGTATCGGATATGTTCCAGGACATCCAGGTATTTTTTG
>JAKOOI010000054.1 GCA_022701475.1 Weeksellaceae bacterium | reverse complement strand
GGTTTCAGCTTAATTTTCATCATGTAATCTCCCAGACGGTATACGCCTACCGAATGATATTCAAAAGAAAGAAAAAAATCATTCCGCTTTCTCCAGAGTTTGAAAAGGTTCTTTACAAATGACCCTGTGAATGTTGACGGAATTACCTTGATGATCTGCATCAGCAAAGAAAAAGAGCTCCATTTCTTGATAAAAAACCGGTTTACCGAAGTAAATAATTTCAGAAATGTACTTACGGAATTAATGGGAAACAGTGGGAAATTGACCAAAGGGAAATTGGCCAGCAATATCCCGTTTTCATCTTTTACTTTTACGGCAAAACCATAGGCAGGAATATCTTTTTTACCTTTAATAATCTTTGGATGTGCATTCGAAAAACGTAGGGTAAGCTCATATTTTTCTTTGTCGAAAAAAGGTTGTAATTTTTCGGGGATGTCATGTTCGATGATGAATTCTCCCTTTGCAACGGCATAGGTTTTGGCGTGGGCATTTCGGGTGGCATAATTAACATCACTCACGGAAGATGACTGCTCTACAAAATCAGCAATGCTTTTTTTGTTGATTTCAAGGAGTTCCTGTTCCTCATCAGTCAGCTTATCAAAATTCTTATTATATTTTAACGGACTTGGCATTTAGTTTTTAAGTCCAATTATAACGCCAACTTTCGGCAAACGTGTTAATACAGTGTTAAGCATATCTGAACTTTGCGGGCATAAAATTAATGGATTGATTATCAGAAGGTTGAAATATCTGTAAATTAAATTTAAAATGCTTTTTCAGATTTATGCTAAAACAAACTTGCAGCTTCCGGCTTCCTTCATCCCGTCTTAAAATCCTATCTTTGTAAAAAAAATCAATTATGGGCGTAGCAGATATGTTATTCAAACGAAAAAAAGAGCAGGCAGAGAAAAACCTGAAGGACGGCCAGGAGTATATGGCAGAATATGGAAAAAGAGAAAGTGTGGTTGAGCTGCCAAGCGGTCTCCAGTACGAAATCATTACGGAAGGCGAAGGTGAAAAGCCGGGTCCGAGATCTACCGTTAAATGCCATTACCACGGGACTACCATTACCGGAAAAGTCTTCGACAGCTCGGTGAAGAGGGGAACGCCGGCATCATTTCCGCTCAATAAGGTAATTAAAGGATGGACGGAAGCCCTTCAGCTGATGCCTGTGGGCAGCAAATGGAGACTGATCATCCCGCCGCACCTGGCATACGGTGATCAGCAGATCAGCAAGGAGATCGGGCCGAACAGCACCCTGATCTTTGAAGTGGAACTGCTGGAAGTCAGGTAGCCGATCTTAAAAATACCTTAAAATTTATCCTGAACCCGGATAAATTTTTTTATTTGTACTATCTTGGTACGGACAGGCCGGAGATCAAAGAATCATCCACAGGATAAAAAAACCTGCATAAGGATCATGAAACAGGCATACTAATCAGTAGGTAATGGCCGGATCAGCACTTATAAAAACGGAATAATGAAAAAGCTCGGTTACCTTTTCATGATGGTATGCCTGATGAATTCCTGTGTCTCAAAAAAGAACCGGGTCATCAGGCAGAATATCCTGACCCTTAAGGACAGCTACTGCAAAGCTCCCTTCCAGTACAATTATTCTGACAGGCTGCCTTCTTATAATTCGGATTCCATCATTGCGGCAAACCGGGAACTGAAGGGAAATTTTTCTGATCAGAGCATTCTGATCCTTAATGCCCTGGACAATCTGGATGAGGTTCATGACATTATAGAACTGAAGAAAGACAGTTCCCTGGCGTCTCAGGTGAAAGTGCTGCAGCTGAAGACCAAAATCAACAGCAAGATCACCATTGCCCTGACCGAGCTGGATGCCGTAGCCGCTGAATTCGACTGTGAAGGGGAGCGGGTGGCCCAGATCGGGAATTATGTGGACAACCTTAATGCTTCGCGGAACAACAGGCTGATCCTGTATTCCATTGTTACCGGTGCGGTAGCCTCCATTGCCGGCGGAATCGTAAAGGATGAAGGGTGGAGCAGCGCCATTGATATCGGGGGCGGAGCAGTGGGGGCCGGATTCGGACTGGCCACCCTGAACCCGAAAGGCAAAAAAGTAGAGTTCATCCACCAGCGGAACCTGCTCCGCGATATCTGGAATGAGAAACTGGAATCCCCGAATTTCCCACCGTTCATCTGGTACATGTATACCGAGAAGAAGTTCTCTAATAAAGAAAAACATTCCCTTCTCACCAGCATGAAGGAACGATGGCTGCATTATCAGTTTGATGATGACATGGAGGAAGCCAACCGATCTGTTATTTTTAAAGACGGCGGCTATTACCGGTCCGGCGACCTGCACAACCGGGCGGCCATGCTCAACCAGATGCAGTCGGCAACACGCACCATCAACCAGAATATCAATTACCTGCTGCTTGATCTGGATAAGTTGATTTTATAATCCTGAACCGGTATATTTGTCTTTTGGAATCTCATATGTCAGAATTAAAGAAAATCAGGGAACTGAAAAACCTGACCCAGGAAGAGCTGGCCCAGCAGACAGGTCTCTCTGTAAGGACCATCCAGCGGGTGGAAGCCGGGATGCAGCCGAAAGGGTATACCCTGAAAACACTGGCTGCCGTTCTGGATATTCCTGAAAAGGATTTGTATACGCCCATAATCCCTGCAGTGCCCGAAACTATTGCGGAAGAATTTCCTGAAGTACAGGAAAGCAGTAAACCTGTCAACCTTACTTTCATTAAGATCATTAACCTGTCTTCGCTTCCGCTTGCCTGGTTCCCCGTTGCCAATTGCATTCCGCCTTTGGCCATTTTGCTGTTCACAAAAGAGAAATCGCCAATCACCAGACAGATTATTTCCCTTCAGATATTTCTGGCTGTTATTTCTCCTGTAATTTTCATGATCATCGTACTCCTCAAGCTTGGATCCGGCTCTGTATTGGTGACGATGGTCCTGTTGGTGCTCTCAAATATCTTCATCATTCTCAGAAATGCTTATGAAATCGATAAGAAAGGCTGTCTTTACTATAAGCTGAATTTCAGTATTTTATAAATATGACAGATCAATGTCGGGTTTTTGGCGGGTCTTTTTTTCGGCTGAAAGGAGGTTAATTCCGAATCTTTGCCAAAAATAAAATCAATGGCTAAAAGATCCTTCCTGTATTTTCTGGTTTCCTTATTTTCGATAAGCTTTACCAATGCCCAGATCACTGAAAATTCCCAGCTGTTCTCAGAACTGAAGAAGCAGGACAGTATTTTTTTCGAAAGAGGCTTTAATAACTGTGACCTCCCTTACCTCGAAAAGTCAGTGGATGACGATCTGAAATTTTATCATGACACAGGTGGTTTCCAGGATAAAAAAATATTTTTAGAAAGAGTAAAACAAAACATCTGTTCCGATCCCCTCAAAAAGCCAATCCGGAAAGTGGTTCCCGGCAGCCTTGAAGTTTTTCCTTTGTATAATAACGGGGATCTGTACGGTGCTATACAGTCCGGGGAACATCAGTTCTACATCCGCGAACCCGGAAAAGAAGATATATTGGGCGGAAAGGCAAAATTCACGACGGTCTGGACAAAAAAAGGAGGAGCCTGGATCATGAGCGATGTCCTGAGCTACGACCATGGCAATCCCGGTGCCCGCCTTTCAGATCCTGCTGATCCTGTTGAACAATTACTGAAAGACAATCATATTCCGACGTTAGGATTAGGGGTTATCGAAAATGGAAAATTAACCCAGGTAAAAGTTTACGGAACCCTTGACGGAAAAACCACAGCACCATACAACAGCCTCTTTAATGTAGCCTCCCTGACCAAGCCGGTAACTGCTATGACGGTCTTACGCCTGGTAAGCCTTGGAAAATGGAATCTTGACGAGCCGCTGGATGCTTATTGGGTGGATCCCGATGTGGCAAAAGATCCGAGACACAAAAAACTGACAACCAGAATCATTTTGAGCCATCAGACAGGATTTCCGAACTGGAGATGGCAGAAAAAGGATCACCGGCTCAGCTTTGAATCCGATCCCGGGTCAAAATACGGATATTCAGGCGAAGGTTACGAATACCTGCGGAAAGCCGTTGAAAACAGATTCCGTAAATCCCTGGAAGTGCTGGCGGAAGAAATGGTATTTCAGCCTCTGGGCATGGATGACACAAGCTATATCTGGAATGGGAAAAAGTATGCGGAAAGAATAGTTACAGGCTATGATGAAAACGGTAAGGCTTATGAAATCGTGAAAAATGCCAAAGCGAATGCTGCGGACGACCTTACGACTTCTGTAGAGGATTACAGTAAATTTTTGGTTGCCGTAATGAACAATGCCCTGCTTTCAGAAACCGTAGGTAAAGAGATGAAAACCCCGCAGGTTGAAACCAAAAGAAATAAATATTTCGGGCTGGGTTTTGAAATGTATGATCTGGGAGAAGGGGAGATTGCCCTTTCTCATGGCGGTTCGGATAAAGGGGTGAATACCTTCGTGGTAATGCTGCCCCGAACCGGACAGGGCCTGGTGATTTTCACCAATGTCAATGACGGGTATAAAATCTACGGACCGCTGATCGAGCATTACCTGGGCGATGCCGGGAAGAAAATCATAAAAATCGAGACAGAGTAATTTTAATGTAATAAAATTTGTTACATTAAAAATTTTGTCTATCTTTGCCGTGTAATCAGGATGAATAATACAAGATTTGCCACGGCAGTACATATCATGACTTTACTTGCAGGCAGTCCGCAGGACTGGCTCACCTCCGAATGGATGGCAGGAAGCATCAATATCAATCCTGTAATAGTCCGTAAAGAATTGAGTGTGCTGAGAGAAGCGGGACTGATTGTCAGCCGGCAGGGCAAAGAAGGAGGCACCCAGCTGGCCAGGAAGGCAGAAGAAATAAGTATTTCCGAAATTTATCTGGCGGTAAAAAATACGGAGGTGCTGGGTAAAAAGAACAACAATCCGAACCCGGCGTGTCCGGTCGGGACAGAGATCAACGAGCATTTGAAAACCTTGTTTTCTGAAACTGATCAGCTTGTGTTAAACTTTCTGGGTAATAAATCCTTAAAGGCCTTCTGTGATCAGTTCAGATAAAATTTTTTAACTATAAATGTAACAAAAATTATTACAATTAATTTAAAATAAAATAGTATGAAAAAAGTAGCCGTCATCGGAGCCACAGGATTTGTGGGAACTCATGTAGTAAATGAATTAACCGACAGAGGATATGAAGTGGAAGCCATTGTAAGGGATGCCTCAAAAGTTCAGCAGAACGAAAAGGTAACCGCAAAAAGCGTGGATGTAAACAACGTGGAAGAGCTGGCACAGGCCTTAAAAGGAAATGATGCGGTAATCAATGCCTTCAATGCAGGATGGACCAACCCGAATCTGTATGATGATTTTCTTAACGGTTCGGTGAATATCGAAAAAGCAGTGGAAAAATCCGGCGTTAAAAGATTCATCACCGTAGGTGGGGCAGGAAGCCTGTACATCGACGGAAATCAGCTGGTAGACGGTCCGGATTTTCCTGCGGAGATTAAGCCAGGGGCAACTGCCGCAAGAGATTATTTAAATAAAATCAAAGAAAATACAACGTTAGACTGGACGTTCTTCAGTCCGGCGATCGAAATGCATCAGGGAACTGCAGGCGTAAGAACCGGAAAATACAGAACGGCGTTAGAGAACCCGGTATTTGACAAAAACGGAAGAAGCGTTTTATCTGTGGAAGATGTAGCTGTAGTTCTGGCAGACGAACTGGAACAGAACAACCACATTCGTGAGCGTTTCACAGCAGCTTACTAATTCAATTCAAAAAAATTCAAGCACTGCAATAGCTTTAGCTGAAACAAAATAGGATGCCCAAAAAGCATCCTATTTTTTTATTATTTACTGCTTATCGCCAAAAGCCAAAAGCTATAAGCTATAAGCCAATTGCCAGCGGCCTCTTACAGATTCATAAACAGCTTCGGGTTTACCGGCGTATTGTTTTTGTGGACTTCGTAATGCAGGTGAGGCCCTGTGGAACGTCCGGAGTTCCCGGATTTGGCAATTACCTGGCCTACCTTTACCTTATCATTCACTTTCGCTACCAGCTGGGAAAGGTGCCCGTATAAAGTAGCAAGCCCGTTTCCGTGGGAAACAATCACACAGTTGCCATAACCTCCTTTCTGGCCGGAGAAGATAACGGTTCCTGCGGCGGTAGCCATTACGTCGGAGCCAAAGGCTACGGCAATGTCCAGCCCTTTGTGGAACTGCATCTGGTCTGCTTCTGCCGGAGCGTTGTTTTTCTCTGCCGGTTTTCCTGCCGCTGAAGTACTATTTGCGGCGGCGGCAGGAGCTGCTGCCGTCTTCGGCGTTACCATTACTTTCACTTGTCTCTTTTCACCATAACTGTCCGTTACCTCGATGGTTTTTTCTACAGGTTCCGCTGCAGCTTCAGGAGCGGTGGCTGTTTTGGCCGCAACTGCTGAAGGTTTTACGGAGGCCAGGACGGTTTTAAAAGGAATCGGGTTCTTGCGGATGCCGAAATTGGAGGAAATATAACCTTCCGTAGGCATTCCCAATGGTACCTGCATCAGTTTTTTCTGAAGGTCCATCAGGTACTGGCTGTAGCGGTTGGCCTGGCGCGCAAGATAAATGGAATTAGAAATGCTGTCTTTACTGAGGACAGTGAGTTGGGTATTGGGGACATCTTTGGATTTCAGAAACGAGTTCAGCTGCTTTACAGACTCATCCACCAAAGTAAGGTCGGTTTTCATTTTCAGGTAATCCACACTATCTTTTTCAGTATTGATCTGAACGAGATTCACCTCATAATTCTTGTCGTCTTTTTCAGAATACAGCTTGGCGATAAAGATGCCCTGTGCAAAAACTACTGATAAAAGTCCTCCCAGAAGAACATTGACGTTCTTTTTACTGCTTAGAAATTTCTTCATTTTTCTTCTCTTGGTATATTACAAAACGGTTTAAGCGTGCAAATTTAGTTAAAAATAAGCTTTACCCGTTATTTTTAACAACACTTTAAGCATTTCATTACTAAACGGATAATCAGGCATTCCATTTTATACTATTGTTAATTTTTTTTGAAAACAGCTTTTATCATACCCGGCAGGGCATTCTTCCGTCTTTGTTTTAATATATTTGCAGTTCAGATTTTTATTATGGCTAAAAAGAAAACGAATACAGAACCGAATCCGAAGAAAAGCAAGAAAGACATTCCTGTAGGAGTAGTAGGAAGCGGAAGTTTTGCCACGGCAATTGTGAAGATGCTGGTCGAAAACTGTAAAACCGTACACTGGTGCGTAAGAAATGAATATGTAAAAGGAGCCATTGAGCAGAGAGGGCACAATCCTACCTATCTTACCGCCGTGAATTTCAATCTTAAAAATCTGAAACTGACCACCGACATCAATGAACTGGTTTCCGCCTGTGAAGTCATTGTCCTGGCTACACCGTCCATTTATCTTTCCGACACGATGGATAAGATGACCTGCGATTATAAAGACAAAATGTTCGTTTCCGCTATTAAGGGAATCATTCCCAAAGTCAATGATGTGGTGGCCCATTACCTGAAAGAGGAATTTAAGATCGGCTTCCGCAACCAGGCCGTGATTGCCGGCCCCTGCCATGCGGAAGAAGTAGCGATGGAAAGGCTGTCTTACCTTACGGTGGCTACAGTGGAAGAAGAATCTTCCCGCAAATTAGTAGATATCTTCAATTCCGATTTCATCAAGATGCATTCCAGCAAAGACATCCTGGGCAACGAATACAGTGCGATCCTTAAAAATATTTTTGCCATCGGCGCAGGAATTGCCAGCGGCCTGGGCTACGGGGACAACTTTACCGCCGTTTTCGTTTCCAATGCCAGCCGTGAAATGGAGACCTTCCTGGAATCCATCTATGAAGCTCCGAGAGACGTCAATGAAAGCGCTTACCTGGGAGATTTACTGGTAACCGCGTATTCTCTGTTCTCCAGAAACAGGAACCTTGGGAACCTGATCGGCAAAGGCTACACCGTGAAATCGGCGATCCAGTCCATGAACATGGTGGCCGAAGGGTATTATGCTGCCGATTCCATCTATAAAACCTCTAAGGAAAAAGGCCTGCAGCTTCCGATTATCGATACCATCTACAGCATCCTGTATGAAGGGAAAAATGCAGAAAAACAGTTTAAAAAACTGACGACCAAGCTGGACTGATCCTTTTACCGGAGAGGTCTTCCAACCGCTTTCAGGGTCCTGAATCCTGAAAGCCGGTATGCCGTATAAAACCTTCAGCACATCCGTATAATTTCGTCAGCTTACCGGCTCTGTTTACAGGATGGTCCGTGAGCTGTCGTTTGAGCCTGCAATAAAGCAAATTGCCTGGTATAAGGAATTCATTATCCCTGTTTATCAGCAGTTTGTAAAATAGCAATGTTAAATTTTTTAAACAAGTGTTTATTTTAAGAACTTTGCCCGAAATTTGATAGATCAGATCAAATAAAATCTTATAGTATGTCACAATCGCTTACAGGCAGAACGCCGAAACCTAAATATGACGTTGTTCTCGTGGGTGGCGGAATCATGAGTGCCACCTTAGCTACCCTGCTGCACGAATTCAATCCGGAACTTGAAATTGCCATCTTCGAAAGGCTGGGAAGGTTTGCCAAGGAAAGCACGGCAGCCTGGAATAATGCCGGCACCGGCCACTCTGCATTTTGTGAACTCAATTATACCCCTGAAAAGCCGGACGGAAGCATCGATATTTCCAAAGCGGAAAGCATTGCCGAACAGTTTGAGGTATCCAAGCAGTTCTGGTCCTATCTGATCAAAAAAGAATATATAAAGAACCCTAAGGATTTTATCAATTCCTGTCCCCATATGAGCCTGGTTTTCGGTGAAAAAGATGCGGAATACCTTAAGAAACGGCATGAAAAAATGTCCGGCTCCGTATTGTTCAAAGGAATGGAATTCTCTACCGACCATGAGCAGCTGAAAGAATGGATTCCCCTGGTAATGCAGAAAAGGAACCCTTCGGAAGTAATGGCCGCCACAAAAATGGATCTGGGAACCGATGTGAATTTCGGGACACTGACCCGCAAAATGGGCCGCCACCTTTTGGAAGATTCCAATGTGGAAGTGTTCCTGTATCATGAAGTGAAGGATATTGATCCGAAAGAAAACGGGATCTGGGAAATCAAAGTGAAAGACCGCATCAACAACCATAAACAGGAAGTGGAAGCCGATTTCGTATTTATCGGTGCCGGAGGCTATGCGCTGCCGCTGCTGGAAAGTTCGGATATCAAAGAAAGCGAAGGCTACGGAGGTTTCCCCGTTTCCGGACAGTGGCTGGTTACCCGGAACCCGGAACTGGTGGAAAAACACCAGGCCAAGGTCTATACGCAGGCCTCGGTTGGAGCGCCGCCGATGTCAGTACCGCATCTTGACCTGAGGATCATCGATGGTGAAAAATCATTGCTCTTCGGGCCTTTTGCCGGATTCTCCACCAAATTCCTGAAGGAAGGAAGCTACCTGGATTTGCCGGAAAGCGTCAATACCAAAAACCTGAGATCCCTTTTCGGGGCCTGGTGGCACAATATCCCGTTAACCAAATACCTGATCCAGCAGGTGGCCATGAACAAAGCCCAGCGGATCCAGCACCTGCGGGAATTTGTAAAGGATGCAAAAGAAGAGGATTGGGAACTGAAAGTGGCCGGACAGCGGGTACAGGTCATCAAGAAAGATGAAAAAGACGGCGGAAAGCTGGAATTCGGAACCGAAGTGGTTACCAACAAGGCCGGAAGCATTGCTTCTCTCCTCGGTGCTTCACCCGGCGCGTCTACTGCGGTCTATGCCATGCTGAATGTCCTGGAAAAGTGTTTCCCGGAAAAGCTCCACGGCGAATGGAAAGAAAAACTGCTGGAAATGATTCC
>JAKOOI010000046.1 GCA_022701475.1 Weeksellaceae bacterium | reverse complement strand
GGAATCCACATTCCTCCGTACTGCTGGGCAAAAGCCATGGCAGCCGGCAGAAGAAATACGGATAGCAGGATCTTTTTAGTCATATCAAAAAATTTTGTCCCAATGTACGAAGAAATCGGGAAACAGGCCACAGGTAAAAGCAGCCGTGGTATCGGGAAGCCTGAATAAGCCGGTAAATTTCATCAGCCGAATGGGCCTGCCTAATTCCAAAAACTATCTTTTGCCTTTCTGTTTCCTTACTGAACAGGCATACTCCGGAAAATTCGGCATCAGCTGTTACTAATTTTTATCGGCTTGTTTTTGCTGCTGTATGCTGACAGCTAATCAATACCATAATCCATTATGAAATCCTCGGACCTGCCGCTTTTTTATTGATGGTTCCTGTAATCAGAAAAATAAAAGCCCGGACATTCAGGTAGCGCCCATGCCGGACTTTATGTCTGTACAACCGTCCATAGACACGGCAGATCCTGCAGCTGCCGATTCATCCGGCAATACCCGGGGCAGATACGGAACCCGTGAAGTGTTTTTTAATGTACAGACTTTTCAGAATTCATAGCCTATGATGCTTTCCTCCCTCCTCAGCGCATGAATCAGGTGTCCGTGGGCAGCATTTTTGCCCGTAACGATCCAGGCTGTCGTTACACTACCTTCACTGTACTTCTGTGTGGAGATTTTAAAATTCAGACGGTATTTCCTGAAGAGTTCCTCGCAGTATTCCACTTCCTGAAAATCGGCAACGGTAATCCGGTATTCCCGGATCTTGTGTTCCCGGTCGATCAGTTTTTCAAAATAGGTGAGCAGGCTTAAAATCAGCAGGACCAGCAGCGTGCCCAATGCCGATAAATAAACATACCCCGAACCTACGGCCATTCCGATGGAAGCCGTAGCCCAGATGGTGGTGGCCGTAGTAATACCGTCGATTTTATTATCCCCTTTAAAAATAACGCCGGCACCCAGGAAACCGATTCCGGTGATGATATTGGCCGCAATCCGGTCCGGATCATCCACACCGATCTTTACTGAAAGAATCGTAAAAAGACAGGATCCGAAGCAGATGAGGATAAACGTCCTCAGTCCGGCCGACTTGTTCCGGTATTCCCTTTCAGCACCGATAAGGATACCGAGAACAACCGAGATAAAAATCAGCAGCAGCTCATTCTGAATGGAGTGATCCCTTAAAAAATCCATCATTTCATTTTAATTTTCAATATAAATATAAGGGAGAACAGGAAATTGCTTTTATGCTCAGGATCAGTTACCGGCCGGGAATAAAAAAAGGCTGCCTTCGAAGACAGCCTTTGCTTTTGATAAACAATCATTTAATTCCTGATGAATTTCCTTGTAACGGACTTTTCTTTTGTGGATAAGCGGATGTGGTAATTTCCTTTGGCAAGCCCGGAAACGTCAATTGAATCGCCTGCAGGGTTTACAGCGCTGATGATTCTTCCGGCAGCGTCATAGATTTCAGCTCTTAGAATTTTTTCTTCAGCTTTAAAGTATAATGTATCCTTGGCCGGATTGGGGTATACGGAAATATTGCTTTCCGGTTTACCGGTTTCTATGGCAGCCAGTACATTCTGAACGGTTGTGGTATAGGTGTTCGTGATAATCGGGAAATTATAATCGAAGTAAATCTTTGCCGTATTGCTGAAACTGTCTCCTGCCGTTAAAGCCGACTTCGTTTTGATCTTAAACGAAACATAGCCGTCATTCGTTGCATCATTGAAGGGAAGCTGGATATTTTCAAAAATAAATTCCACCGTATTTCCTGTAATCCGTGTAACGAAATTATGGCTTCCGTGCAGGCTGATCAGACTGGAGATATCAAATTTTGAAACATCAATTTCATCCTTCACCACAATATTCTGTGCATTGGCCGTACCCGTATTTTCAAATCTGACCAGGTAGTGCACATAATCCCCGACTTTTGCCAATGCGATGGAACTTCCCTCCAAACAGGTTTTGTCATTCGGATCGAAAGAATTCACAACCGTCTGATTGAGTGTAAAAATATTATCGGCAGGCGTATCATCGGCAGCACCGTTAACCTGGGCAGTAAAATGCAGAATGTCCCCTCCGTTCAGTGCCGGAGTCTGGGTCGGCGTATTCATTTTCAGGGTGACGGTGATTTCCCGTGTTTCAAAAGGAAGCAGGTTGGCAAAATTCCAGTTCAGCAATCCTGCCGGCTGCGAAGCCGGGTTCACAGTGGCCGCCAGATAATCCGTCAGATTATCGTTATAGCTGAATGAAACGGTACCGGATTGTGCATGGGTACCTTTATTCTTATAGATAATTTTGTATTTCGCATCAAAACCCGGGCTGGCTGCCGTAAGCGGAATGATTAGCGCTTCGAGGTCATTATGCATTCCGTTTGCCGTTATACAGAAATTCTGTGTCAGCGGACTTGCCTGGGCAGGGAAATTTACGGTAACGCCGGCCGGGGAAACATTGAAATAAGCCGGATTTTCCAGAACCGGTGTGATGGTATGGCTGCCGGCCTGCAAAGGGATAAAGTGGGTTCCGGCAGCATTTGCAGAGAACTCAGCGGTTGCTGTACCGTTTGCCACCAGGAACTTTTGAAATGCTTTATCAGGATCCGCTGCATCACAGCCGCTGCTGTTACTGTCATATTTCGTCTTTCCGTTGATGGTATAAAAAGTGCCTCCGGGTGTAAAAGAACAGTAAGAGTTCAGATTGACATTGGCATATCCGTAGATCATAAGGTAATAGGAAACGTTAGTAGTGTTTTGTGCATCGCAGCAGACATATTGCAGTTCAGGATTATTGCTGATGTTAAAATTATAGGGAACCTGCCCACCGTTCTTATAATTAATGATTTTCAGATGATTATCTGAACAGTCCAGGTAGTTGATCAGCGGATTGGCACTGAGATTCAGTGAGGTAAGCAGGTTTTCCGAACATTTTACGGATTTCAGAAGCGGAAAATTCGTTAGATTGATATTGGTGAGTGAATTTTCTTCCACATTTAGGTTTTCAAGTACCGGAGAGCCGGTAAGGGTAAGATTGGCAATTTCATTGTCAACCATGGCTATGTTTTTCAAAGATGCATTGTTGGTAATATGTACCGTAGGAACCGAAGTACTGTAATCGGAGGTGATATCCGTAAGCAGAGGGTTGTTGGAAATAGTTACAGATTGAACATGTGGTCCGTAAAAACTGACTTTTTTCAAGTCGTTGCAGCCATTTATACTGATGGTATTGTTCAGCCACGGATACCCGTAGCTTCCCACTGTTACTTCTTGCAGGTTGCTGATGTTATTCAGACTGAGGGTACCGAGCATAATCCGGTCCAGATAGAGAATCTTGATATTCGGGCAGCCCTGAATATTTAAAGAGGTTAAATATTCAGAAACAGACAACTCCGTCAGCGAAGGGATATTCAGTGTCAAAGTCTGGAAGTATCCGCCCTGGATATTCAGTTTTTTGAGATTTGTGCAATTATCTGCATTGAATGAAGAAACATGAGACCCTGCTATCACCAGTTCGGTGAGAGAAGACATACCGCTTACATCAAAAGAAGTAAAGTTATTATTGCTTATATATTGCACAGCAAGCTTGCTGAGGTTCGTAAAACTTTTGATTCCGGCAATGCTGTTGATTTCTGATGCCACTGAGGTTATTGATCCACTGACATTCAGCTCCTTAACCAATAAAGCTTCCGAAAGCTGGATTTCCTGATCGCCATTGGTATCGATAACGATCGGAATATGATTGGCATTAAATGCAATATAATTTGTTGTACTTGCAGATAATAAGTAGGCTTTGAACTTGGCATCCGTAATGTTTAAAGTCTGTGCCTGGAAAACAGCAAATATCATCAGGGAAATGATGAAGTAGATTTTCTTCATGGAGTATCAGTTAGAATGGTTTATTTTATGTGCAAAAATAAACCATTAAGATACAATCCCAATGGTTTATTATGATAATATTTTTATGAAATTTATTCTTTTTCCACCAAATCCAGGAACTGCTGCTCATCCAGGATTTCAATGGTGCCGATGGACTGGGCTTTCTTCAGCTTGCTGCCGGCCTTTTCACCCACCACCAGATAATTCAGGTTTTTGGAGACGGCCGAAATATTCTTTCCGCCATGCTTTTCCACCATTTCTTCTGCCGATTCCCTTGTAAAGAGGGATAGTTTCCCGGTAAACAGGAAGGTTTTTCCGTCCAGAACGTTTGACAATACCTCGTTGGTGCTTTCGCCTTTTTCCAGCTGAACGCCGTAAGATTTCAGCCTTTCCAGCATCAGGATATTTTCGGAATTATGAAGGAAATCATAAAGGCTGACGGCGATTTTGGTTCCGATATCCTCTACCTGGCAGAGCTCTTCCACCGTAGCATTTTTCAGCTCGTCGATGGTGGAAAAGTTTTTCACCAGCTTTTTGGCAACGGTTTCCCCCACATGCTTGATCCCGATTCCGTACAGCACCTTTTCGAAAGGAACTTCCTTCGATTTTTCGATGCCCGAAATGATATTCTGTGCCGATTTTTCTGCCATCCTTTCCAGAGGAAGGATTTGTTCTTTTGTCAATGCATAGAAATCAGCCGGATTTTCAATCAGCCTTTCGCGGTACAGCTGTTCGATGGTTTCACTGCCCAGGTTTTCGATGTTCAGTGCTTTCCGGGAAACATAATGGATCATCCTTCCCACGACCTGCGGCGGGCAGTGCAGTTCATTCGGGCAGAAATGAATCGCCTGGTCTTCTATTTTCACCAGTTCCGTGCCGCATTCCGGGCAATTCCTGACGTATTCAATTTCTTTACTGTCTTCCGCCCGCTTTTCATTATTGATGCCGACGATTTTGGGAATGATCTCGCCGCCCTTTTCCACATACACGAAATCGTGTTCGTGGAGACCGAGTTTTTTAATGATATCTTCGTTGTGCAATGAGGCTCTTTTCACGATGGTTCCGGCAAGCAATACGGGCTTCAGGTTAGCCACCGGCGTGATGGCTCCTGTCCTTCCTACCTGATAGGAGACGCTCAGCAGCTCGGTTTCCACTTTCTCAGCCTTGAATTTGTAGGCCATGGCCCAGCGTGGAGATTTTGCCGTGTATCCCAGCTGGCGCTGCTGCTTCAGTGAATTCACTTTCAGCACGATACCGTCTATTTCAAACGGCAGATGGTGACGCTCGATGTCCCAGTAAGTGATAAACTCCTGTACTTCTTTCATGGTGCTACACAGCCTGGCCTGCTGCGAAGTCTTGAAGCCCCAGCCTTTGGCTTTTTCCAGCAGCTCCCAATGGGTTTCCGCAGGGATTTCCCCGGAAATAAACTGGTAAAGCACTGAAGACAGGCCGCGTTTCCTTACTTCGGCGCTGTCCTGCATCTTCAGGCTTCCGCTGGCCGTATTTCTCGGGTTCATAAAAGGATCTAAGCCGTCTTCCTCGCGCTGTTTGTTGATTTTGTCAAAATTTTTACGGTTCAGGTAAATTTCGCCGCGCATGAAGAAGTTTTCCGGGAAATCCCCTTTCAGTTTCAGCGGAATATCGGAAATGGTTCTTACATTGCCTGTAATCTCATCGCCCTGGAAACCATCGCCACGGGTAACGGCCTGCACCAGTTTTCCGTTTTCATAGCGGATGGAAATCGAGGCTCCGTCATATTTCAGTTCTGCTACGAATTCTACCGGCTCGTCAATGGTTTTGATGATTCTCTTTTCCCAGTCTTCCAGATCGTCGAAATCATAGGAATTATCCAGCGAATACATCCTGAACTGATGCTGAATGGTGGGGAAAACTTTTGTAATCCCTCCTCCTACCCGTACCGTAGGAGAATTTTCATCATAAAATTCCGGGTGCCTGGCCTCCAGGTCCTGAAGTTCCTGAAGCAGCATATCGAAGTCGAAATCTGAAATGGTAGGCGCATCCAGGTCATAATAATTCTGATTGTGCTGATCCAGCTCCTGACGGAGGCGTTCTATTTTCTCTTGAATATTTTCGGGCATGAGGTTCTATCTTTCAGCAAAAATAACTAAATCCCGCGTAAAAAATAAGACAATTACCGGTTGCGGGGAAATTAAAAAGACGTAACACATTTCAACAAACTGACTCTGTAAACAATAAATTCCGTGTTAAAACTAATTTAACATCCTATTCCCATATAATTAAAAAAATGTTAAAACTCCCGTAAACAGGGGATCTGCAGAGACAAAATATCTTTGCACAGCTAATTTGAAGATATGAGAAAAGTTAAAATTGTGTTGGGACTTCTGTGCCTGAGTTTCGGTACCCTTGCGTATGCACAGACCACCCAGGCTTCTATTGCAGGAAAAATTACCGGTACCGGAAAAGTCCCTCAGGAAAAAGTAAAGGTCACTATTGTGAATGAATCCACAGGTTTTAAAACGGAAACGGAAACCAACTCCAGGGGAGAGTATATTTTTAAGGAGATTCCCCTGGGAGGCCCTTACACGGTAATGGTGAATGATGAAAAAAGAGAAGGATACAATATCAACTTCGGTGACCAGGTAACGGTAAATATAGATTCCGGGAGCGAAAGGGCAATCGAGGAAGTCGTTGTATCGGGAAACCTGAAAAACAAAATCGGAAACCTGGGTGCAGCTACAGCCATCACTTCCAAA
>JAKOOI010000039.1 GCA_022701475.1 Weeksellaceae bacterium | reverse complement strand
AAATTACCGGAACAACGGGAGATTACAGCAAAACGGCAGGTTCCCATGTAGCGGTAATTACGTCCGGGATTCCGAGAAAGCCGGGCATGACCAGAGAAGAGCTGATCGGGATCAATGCAGGGATTGTAAAAGAAGTAACTGAAAACCTGGTGAAAAATTCGCCTGAAGTAATCATTATCGTAGTTTCCAACCCGATGGACACCATGGCTTACCTGGTACACAAGACGTCTGGCCTTCCCAAGCACAAGATCATCGGAATGGGAGGAGCTTTGGATTCCGCACGGTTCAAGTACAGACTGGCGGAAGCGCTGGAAGCACCGATCTCTGACGTGGACGGGATGGTTATTGCTGCCCACAGCGATACCGGAATGCTTCCCCTGTTAAGCAAAGCCACAAGAAACGGAGTTCCTGTAACCGAGTTCCTGGATGATGAAAAGCAGAAATATGTAATCGAAGAGACCAAAGTAGGAGGAGCAACCCTTACCAAATTACTGGGTACTTCTGCATGGTATGCGCCGGGAGCTGCTGTTTCCGTAATGGTACAGGCCATTGCCTGCGACCAGAAAAAAATGATCCCTTGCTCACTGATGCTGGAAGGAGAATACGGACAGAATGATATCTGCCTGGGTGTTCCTGCCATCATCGGGAAAAACGGGGTGGAAAAAATCGTTAACATTACCCTTACTGCGGACGAACAGCTGAAATTCGCTGAAGCGGCCCAGGCAGTGAGAGAGGTGAATGGAGACCTGAAGTTTTAAGATCTTACCCTTCATAATAAAACCGCATCCGGGCAGGATGCGGTTTTTATTTTTTATTGTACCGGGACGTTCCTGCTGGACAAAAGCAGCGGCAAACAGGTATCCCGGTTTTTCCCTCCGGGCCTTCACTGTATTCCGGCCATATCAACAGGCTATCGGTTCCCTATCTGGGATTTTATAAATCAGTATATGAAATGGCAGTAGCCTTCACAGGGGCGGCATCTTATGGATTACGGCAATCCATCGGCAGTTCCGGCTTGCTCACCGGGCAGGGTGAACCAGAATGTACTTCCTTTGCCTTCGGTACTTTCAGCACCGATTTTCCCGCCATGCCGCTCAATAATATCCGCGCTGATGTAAAGCCCGAGCCCGAGCCCTGAAACCTGTATGCCTTTCGGGTCAACCCTGTAATAACGCTCAAAAAGATGCGGCAGCTTATCCGCCGGTATCCCCGGGCCGGTATCCCTCAGTGAAACCTTCACCGAATCACCGCTGTGTTCAACCGCAAGGAAGATCTTTCTGCTGCACGGGGCATATTTGACAGCATTATTGATAAAATTGACAACGACCTGCTGTATCCGGTTTTCATCTGCAATGATTTCAAGGTTTTCTTCCCCTTCCACCACCAGTTCATGGGTGCCCAATTGCAGAACATGGGAGCGGCACTCGTCCACCATGTGGGCCAGATTAAATTTCTTTTTGTTTAAAATGACCTTGCCTTCATTGATCCGGGTAACATTCAGCAGTTCTTCTACCAGCTCGGAAATCTTGTCCATGCTCCTGTTGCTCTGTTCAATGAGCCTGGGCAGCAGGGCAGTGGGGTTTGTTTTCATTCTTTCCAGAAGCTGTAAAGAGGCCTTCAGGCTGGTAAGGGGTGTTTTAAGTTCGTGGCTGGCAATTGAAATAAAATCATCTTTCTGCTGCTGAATCTGTTTCAGTGCGGTAATATCCATTACGGTACCCAGCAGTTTTACTGCGTTTCCCTGGCTGTCGTAGTGAATGTTTCCCTGAAGCCGGATCCATTTTACAGCCCCATCCGGGCTCAGAATACGGGTTTCATAAAGCAGCTTTCCGGTACTTCGGGCAGCAGCATGGGCCTGGTCGCTGAGATGGTGGTCCAGAGGATGATAGGTAGAGAGTACCTGTGTCCTCGGGACAGGGCTGGCAACCCCGAAGATCTCATCAAACCGTTTTGATCCAATCACCGTCTGGCTCCCATAGCTCAGTTCATAGGTTCCGATCTCTGCCGCCTCAATGGCGAGGCGGTTGCGTTCTTCCACATCTTCAATCTGCTTTCTGGCTTTCACTTTGTCGGTCACGTCATTGCCTACCACCATGATTGAAGTCACCGTACCTTTCAGGTCTTTTACCGGTTCGTAAACAAAATCGATAAATACGGTATCATCGACACCGTTGCGGTTCAGGACAAGTTCATGCTCCCTTCCATGGAAAGCAGTACCGGTAGCGATCACCTGCTGCATCACCGGAGAATAAACTTCGGCAGCTTCTGCCACTCCCTCCCAGATAAAACGTTTTTCCAGCTGATCCCGGGATTTGCCTACCAGTTGCAGGTAGCCGTCATTCACTTCGGTAACCATAAGGTCTTCGGCCCGGATCACGCATATGGCCACCGGTGCCTGTCTGATCAGGTTCCGGAAGCGGGCCTCACTGAGCAGCAGCTCATCGTTGGACTGTGCCAGTTCTTCATTGGTGGCAGCCAGTTCCTCATTCAGGGAAGCGAATTCTTCATTGGAGGCTGCCAGTTCTTCGTTGATGTCCTGCAGTTGCTGCTCACTCAGTTTCAGCGGGGTAATGTCTACACAGGAGCTGATGTATCCGGCGAAGCTTCCGTCAGAAAAAAACCTGGGCGTTCCCTTTTTCAGCAGCCAGTGATAGGATCCGTCAGACCCGAGCAGCCGCATTTCGGCACTGTAGGAAATCCTTTGGGCAAATGCCTGTTGGTGCGTATTGAGAAATTGTTGCCTGTCCTGAGGATGAATCAGATCATACCAGCCTGTGCTTATCAATCGGTCTGCCGTTCGCCCGGTAAGCTGTGACCAGGCCTTGTTAAAATAAATCAGTTGTCCGGTCTGATCGCGCACGGCTATCAGTACATCGGTATTATCTGCCATAGACCTGAAGCGCTCTTCGCTTTCGATCAACGCTTTTACACGGTCTTCCACCAGATCTTCCAGTTCAGTATTCATCCGGGAAAGTTCTTCCCTGCCTGTCTGGAGTTCCTCATTCACTGCGCTTAATTCTTCATTTGC
>JAKOOI010000036.1 GCA_022701475.1 Weeksellaceae bacterium | reverse complement strand
CTGAAAATATATTACCAAAAATTCATAAAGTTGAAAATACTTTTTGATGTTATGTTCATCGCCTCCTGCTTTTGCAGGAGGTTTTTTTATGATCTTTTATCTTCTGAAACAGTACCGGGCTGCCGTCTTCCTTCAATACTTTATACCCAAAAACTGATAATGGCAGGGCAGAACGGAAAAATAAGCAGAAGTACCGGTTCCTGCCACTGCCAGAATAAGTACATTTGCTGTTATAAGAACGGATCTGCCATAAAATGTACCGGAGCATTCTGTAAAAGCCTGTTATGGCATTTTAAGGGTAACAAAAATGAAAAAGCATGGCAATGTTCCCGGTGTATCCTATTGATCTTTAAAACAGCTATATTTGAACAAAAAACAAGATCCATGAATTTACCTGAATTACAGATGCCCGGTGTTTATATTCAGGAATCGGAAGGCTTTCCCAATTCAGTAGTAGGCGTAGCCACAGCAGTTCCGGCATTCATAGGGTATACTCCACAGGCCTCTTACCAAGGAAAATCCTATATGAACGTACCGGTAAAAATAACTTCATTTGCCGATTCTATACCTTTTTTCTGCCTGCCGGCTGAACCATTGCCTGCTGACCCGCCTAAGCAGTACAATCCCGAATATTATCTGATTCAGCAGAACAGTGAAGCGGCAACAGGTCATACAATCATGATTTCCGGTGACCGCTACTCCATCGTTCCCGATCCTGCCACCCTCTATTACCTCTACAACAGCGTAAAAATGTTTATGGAAATGGCGGTGGTGATGCTTATATTGTCTCTGTCGGCACTTACGGGCCCTCATCCGGGAAACCTCTTGTACCAGGTATTCCGGCAGTCAACCCGAATGTTAAACTGACAGACGTGACGGCTGGCTTTGCCGCTTTACGTTATGAGCAGGAACCTATCCTATACCTCTGTCCGGAGGCTACCCTGCTCACTCCGGAAGACAACGCGGCCCTGATGCTGGGTATGCTGGGTCAGGCCGCTGAAATGCAGACTGCGATTTGCCTTTTCGATATCACCGGAGGAAATGCGCCGGATCCTGTGTTATACGCTCAGGATATTGCAGCGTTCAGGACGAATACCGGCACCCACGGACTGAGTTATGGTGCTGCCCACTATCCTTTTCTATGCACTTCCGTGATGCAGGCCACTGATATCGATTATACCAATCTCTTCGGCGGTGATATCAACCGGCTTGAACCGGTCATCAATCCGGCAGGCAGGCCTGACGCTGCGGTTACTGCCATTTTTAACGGGATCCGTAATCCGGAACCACAGTACACTGATGAATGCCAGCCCGCTCTATTCCAGGATCATCAATGCCGTACTTGCAGTAGCCAATATCCTGCCGCCAAGCGGAGCCATGGCAGGACTCATTACCAACACCGATCGTATGAACGGTCCCGGCAGGCACCCGCCAACATTTCTGTGACCGGCGTGAAAGACCTTACAATCTGTCTCTCGGACAGCCAGCAGGAACCTTTACATACCGATCCGGTTTCCGGTAAATCCATTAACATGATCCGGAACTTAAACGGCCGAGGCATGCTGGTATGGGGAGCGAGGGCACTGGACGGCAACAGCCAGGATTTCCTTTACATCCAGGTAAGGCGTACCCTGATTTTTCTGGAGCAGTCCTGCAAGCTGGCTGTCCGGACATTTGTTTTCCAACCCAATACCAACGCAACATGGGTAGCCGTAAAAGCGATGATCAGCAGTTTCCTGACTTCCATCCGGAAACAGGGCGGCCTGTGCGGTGCCAGTCCGGAAGATGCCTTTTCGGTGGACTGCGGCCTGGGAACAACCATGACAGGGGAAGACATCCTTGACGGATATATGAACATCAGCATACAGGTAGCGCTGATCCGCCCGGCAGAGTTTATTATGCTGACCTTCCGCCAGCAGATGCCTGCTGCGAACTGATCACGAAAATAAACCGGAAATCAGAAGCCCGATTTCAATGATAATCATAATGCCGGACCGATCTGTTACCGCATACAAATTATCCGGCTATACAGTTCTATATTACGGTTAACACCGGCAGCCTTGCAAGAATGCGCCGGTTAATCTGAACCCTGTATAAACTGATTTAAACATTTTTTCATTATATTGTAAGCAGATCCCGGAAGCTCATCCGGACTGCTTCGATCCAACCGGAAATCCATAAGTTGTTCTCATGAGAACATACAACAGAATTTCCGTAATTGAGACAGGTATCCAGTTCTTTTTCTGGGGTATCCGGAGCACGTGTGGTATAACTGGCACATTATTAGATAAGAGTAATCTGACTCCGGAAGCTATATAAAGCACTGAAGATTCTTCCGAAAGTTTTCAACCAACATCATTTTATACCGCTTATTATATGAAAAACAACATCCTGAAAGGGACTGCGGCCGTATGTGCCCTCACCCTTGCCTTCTCCTGCTCGCAGAAGAATACATCCACCACTACAACAGATTCCAAAGACGGCGATTCATCTATGACTGCCTCTGCAGCCATCAAGCCTTCCGGTACTGCTCCGGCCTGGGGCAAAAGCATGAAGCCGGAAATGCTGGCCGTTATCGAAAAACTGGAAAGCTATGGCGACAAACCTATCGAAACCCTTACGGCAGCGCAAGCCCGTAAAAACCACACCCCGACCGACGCAGTGATGGATCTGGTAAAAGCCAACAACATCCCGATGCCGGCTCCTAAAGTTGATACTACCGGAACGGATATTGACGTTACGGGCGGAAAAATCCATCTCCGGATGTATACTCCGAAATCCGCCAACGGCCCTTTGCCGGTTATTGTTTATTATCATGGCGGAGGTTTCGTTATTGCTGATCTTGACGTTTATAATGCTTCGGCACAGGGACTGTCTGAGCAGACCGGTGCCATTGTGGTTTCCGTTGCGTACCGTCAGGCGCCGGAACATAAATTTCCAACCGCCCATAATGACGCTTTTGCAGCCTATCAATGGGTGGTGAACAATGCGGGCAGCTTTAAAGGTGATCCTAAGAAGATTGCCGTAGCGGGAGAAAGTGCAGGAGGAAACCTGGCCGCCAATGTATCTATTATGGCGAGGGACAAAAAGATCATGCTGCCACTGCACCAGCTTCTGGTTTACCCGATTGCACAGTCTGATATGAATACGAAATCCTATCTGGCCTATGCATCAGCAAAACCGCTGAACAAGCCGATGATGGCCTGGTTTACCAAGAATTACCTGAACTCTATGGCCGAAGCGAAGGATCCGAGAATGTCATTGATCAGTGCCAACCTTAAAGGCCTGCCGCCAACCACGATCATCACGGCAGAAATCGATCCGCTGAACCAGGACGGGAAAATGCTCGCTGATCAGCTGAAAGCTGCCGGCGTACAGGTGGACAGCAAAGATTACACCGGCGTTACCCATGAATTCTTCGGAATGGCGATCATTGTACCGGAAGCCAAGGAAGCACAGGCTTACGCTGCCGGAAAACTGAAATCGGCACTGAAATAATTCCTTTTCTGTACAAAAAAAATCCCTGCATGAATTTATATTCCTGCAGGGATTTTTGTATTTCCTGTAACAGTTGTGCAGTAAGACACAAAATATTACGTGAATTTATGAGGTTTGGTAATTATCTGCTATGTGAAAGGATTCGTGCAATACAAAGGTTCGATCCGTAATGTATTTCTACATGTGCTTTCTAATGATTTTCTCGCTTTTCACTGTTTTAGAACCAACACATGATATCATTCGTATTTTTTCCCTTTAAAAATTAGGTTATTTTCACCCGCAATTTGCTGAATGGTGAAGATTGAATCATTTTTACGTTCAATGGTAAGCGGTAAATATTTACCGGTTTTATCCTGTACGTAATATTTGCTATTTTGGAATCATCATTCACTTTCTCATATACAATTATTATTCTCTCCCTGCCTTGTGTAATATCTAAAGAATGAATGACTAATTCATATTTATCTGTATCGTTAAAATACCTCTCATTATTATAGGTAAACCTCCGCTTATCAATGTTTTTGTTTCTCCCGGTGTAAAAATCTTTATCCTCATCAGATACCCTGAATTCCAAATTAAAATCATTATCATCTGCGACCGGATTATAATACCAGTAAACGATCAGACTGATCAATAGGAATAAAGATGCTGATGCTATTTTCATTTTATCATTGATATGCTTTTCATTGATATGATATTGGTTTCGGTAATGATCAATAATCAGTGTATTCTCACAATTATCTGCAATGGCAACAAAAGCTTTTAAA
>JAKOOI010000020.1 GCA_022701475.1 Weeksellaceae bacterium | reverse complement strand
GTAAACAAAAGAAAAACAATAAATTCTTTTTTGCCGACATAGGTTACCGTATTAAGAAGGCCGACAAAACATAACGGTGACAAAAGAAGGGACAGGTACAGCAAATGGGCATTTTTATACCTTATGATCTTTATGTATAACCAGAAGAATCCTGAAATGATGCAGAACTGAAAGAAGTAGACCAGGTAATTAAGCCTTAGATGCGTAATGTCCTGCAGGAGGAAAAAGAAACTTCCGGACAGCCCTCTTCTTTTGAATCCGCCGTCCTGGTAGTTGATCAGCCAGTCCGCCAGGATGTACCCGTCATCTTTCAGATTGTAATAATAAGTGAATACAAGGGTATACAGAGCTGTAACTGCAGTAAGAAGGTAAATGAAGATTTTAATACTGAAGTGACCTGTAAATTTATGGAGTTTCATGCTGTGTTTTTGGAGAGGTTTTTAAATAAAAAAGGAAACAAAACAGCGCTTCCGGTAGCTTGATCATTTTTTTGGATGCCCAAAAATAATGATTTTAACTGAACCGCTGTTTTATTTCCTTTAAGAACCGTATCCGTTCCGGTTATTGTTTGATGATCTTTACCATTTCTTTAGAATCATTAATTCTTAACAGATAGATTCCTGAGATCAGTGCAGAAAGATCGGTTTTACCGTTTTCAAATTTTCCGGTTTTCACCAGTTGTCCGGACATATTATAAACCTGATAGTAATACCCGTCTTTCTGATCGGGTGTTCTTACGTGCAGCTCGCTGATTACCGGATTCGGGAAGAATGTGGTTTTTTCCCTGGCTGCCACCTGAACGGTTTCCTCCGTTAAGACAGCGGCAGGCCTGGTTACGGGCAGTGAGGTAATCTGAAGTCTTGGGATTACCCCTTCTTCATTTCCCTGTGCGTCATATTTTATTTTCGCACAACGGCAGCTCATCCCGAAATAAGGATCGTTATTATCATGATAAACAATCATACGGTTGGCATTGGAAGCCGTATCAAACAATACATTTACCGGTCTTCCCATATAATTGCTGTTCAACGCAGCAGTCCACACTCCAGGATACTGGAAATTAATCGCATTGAATGTTCCGGCAGCACTCTGATTGGTTATAACACTTCTGAAACCGCGCGAACCCGGATTCGGGTAATTGCCGATCCTGTAGGACGGGTCATTGAACATATATCCGATGGTATAACTTGCCGAAGCGCTCCTTCTTACCCGCTGCCCCAGATAATCACTGATTACGCTGTAGGAAGTGGCTACATTTTTATCCTTTTTATAGAAAGGGGTAAGGCCGAAATCCTGATTGGAAACAATAGCTATTCCCAGGACATCCGGGATTCTCCAACCGGCCGGGCATGGATCAAAAGGTGATTTTTCGCCGCCTCTTCCCCATCGGTCCGGCGCCAGGTTAGGCTCAGTAGCCAGCCAGTCCGTTCCATTGGTATAGGCGGCATTGGCACTACTGAACGGTGCAAAGCTGCTCGGAATCATATATACCAAAGGATTTCTAACCGAATATGATAAAATTTTTGCAATTTTTTCCGATGGCCTGTCAGCAGACTGAACATTGGAAGCGGCTGCATAGGTATTGTAAGGCACAATGTAACTGCCTGCCATATCATTGTAAGCAGCAGCAGAAAGCGTACTGTACACTGTAGTTCCACTTGCCGTTACATTTCCCAGATAAACCGGATATGATGCCCGGTCATCCGCATACTGAAATACAGGAATCGGATCTTTTCTTCCCCACTGATAATGCATTCCTGTAGAAGCTTTGATTTTCGCAAGCTCGGCGGAAGAAGGAGACAATGGATTGGCTACAAGAGGAAATGCATCGGTAGCCCCAAGATTCCGGTCCATGAATTCTGTCTGGAATACATTATCCGCTTTCTGTACATAGTTAATATAATTTGTAACGGATGTCATCGGCAATTCGGTTGTATAATTGTAGGAACTGACAGGAGTATCGGTTACCCAGATATGCCAGGACCAGTAGACCGGATTAGCAAGATTTCCGTTATGTAAAGTAATGACAGCATTTCCGCTCTGATTGGGATTTACCGTTACTGAAATTCTTGAAGAAGCAATGGCACCCAATGAACCGGGAGAAGGGTTTATTACGGATACATTACTTAATAAATTGGTATTGGTAGTCCATAAAACTTTAGTCTGAAGGTTATTGAAATTGACAGGGTTCAGGATATCCTTATTATTCAGGAGCTGGCTCTGTACGGAAAATGCTTTGCTTACAGGAATATCAATGGTAAAAGCGGAAGCGCTTTTCACCACCTGGTAAGCATTCGGGTTGTCAAGTCCTTCCCGGTACTCCGTTTCAGGTACCAGGTACTCTGTAGGGAAGTCATAATCATTCACTACATACAGGGGATCCTTGATGCAGCGGCAGCCACCGGCATCCGAAGTCACTCCTGTACCTAACGGGAAATACCAATATCTGCCCTTTACATCAGGAAATGAAGAATCCGGGATGTCCGGCTGTCCTTTATCGGGAATCATAAACAACGTCCTTGCTCCCACGGCAGGCGTAGTATCAAAATGTCTCGGCATAGTAGCTGTCCACAGGGCCACATGATGCTGGTCTGAGTATTGTCCCTGATGTGCATTAATGGATAAGGCGCCGGTTCCGGGAAATAACCCCATATTATAGCCTCCGACATTAGACAGATCAAATCCGATATTGGTATAGAGCTTAAAGTTTGTCATAAAGGAAGGAACACCGGAATCCGTTGGCTTTATTTTATGATAGTTGTTTGCCTCAAACACGTTCTTAGCCATATTGGTTCTTACGCCATACGGGGAATAGTCTACTCTGATATCATCCACATAGGAAGCCGAGGCCAGATTTGCAACAAGTACAGAAGGAATTCTCCAGCCATTCGGGCAGGGATCATAAGCCGATTTATTGCGGTAAGGCTGTGCCGCGTTGTCCGAATTATAGTTAGTATCGATACGGCCCCGCGAATTATCCGACCATAGGTTGAGCTCAGGCAGCTGACTGTCGTTCAATCCATTCATCCTTCCAAACCAGTTCACCATAAGGTTGGTATTGTTATTATAATAGGCGAGACCGGAATTATCGTCTTTATTGATATAAATGAGGCTTAAAGGATTTCTTACAGCAGTTCTGAGATTATTGCTGATGGTAGCATTCGATAATGTGATAAATCTTCTCAGGTTATCTATATTGGTGGCTCCGGTAAAATTGCGTGCCCCCCTGTGCCTTACCCGTCCAACAGACCCTGTCACTTCATAAAAATCATTGCCCCTGTACACCAGAGGCGGAATAGGATCCTTTCTGCCCCACTGGTACAGCAACCCGCCGTTCCTGTTCCATTCTCCGGCCGTTACAGATCCGCTGACAGCACCTAAATTCCTGTCCATCCAGCCCCATTCTTCATCCGGGATAAGTTCAATGGTTCCGTCCGTTCTTTCTCGTGTTATATTGGGATAGCTTTTATAGGTAGACCCGTTCGAAGGATTATCGGTCACCCAGATATGCCATGACCAGTAAATATCGCCATTTACCCGGAATACAATGACTGCATTGCCTTTCTTTGCCTTGTTGATCGGAACTTTAATCTTGGCATTCTGTCCTGAATCCACAACCTCCAGCGCATACTGAGAGGCAGATTTTATTAATCCGTGAACATCTTCCCACAGGACATCTGCGGTCAGCCTGCCGTTCGGAATGGTCATCCCTCCCATATAACGGTCCTGCTGCCACATGACATAAGCTTTCCTTACCGGGATATACAATCCGTCCGCATTCTGGGAAGGATCAAATATATAACTATTGGGAGCTTTTGTCCAGTCCGGGCCTGCAAGCCTGGAAGAAACGTTTTTCAGATCCAGACTATCATTGCCTGCTGATAATCCGGCTTTTGTTTTGTGCACTATGCTTCGGGGGAAAAATAAGGAATCGGGATTTTTCAACCTGGTAATTCCGGGATTTCCGAGAGTAGGGAATGCCTGTATTCCTTGTTCTTTAGCATAGGTACCATGTACCATCAGGCAACCTATTATTGCCGCTAAATTTCTGACTGCTTTTTTCATAATCTGACTTTGTGCTTATAAATCATACAACATTTAAACCTTTATCAATATAAATCAATTTATTTTATAAATAATAATAGTATAAAATAATTCACACTATAAAAGTATAACATAATTAGCTTATCGTTGCATAACTTATATTTAACCCTTTAAATTTTAGCGAAAATACAGTATTTTTTTAAATCAGAGAATACACGGGTATATGATTTCACAAATTTTTAATTTCAAGAGCCCGTTACATCCATTGCAGGTTACATCATAAAAAAAAGACAGCATTTACAAAATGCTGTCTTTATATTAGTTACAATAAAAATTACGGTAAAATATAATTCTTATAGAGGTCTATCGTAAATCTTCCCGCCGTGATATTTCTGAAGATAGCGAAAACCACAAAATTGAAAATAGTAAATGAAATGATAAAAGCATAAATCAGTTTTTTCTTTTCAGAGGTAACTACATACATCGCATTGGGAATGATGATATAAGCAAAACCGATAAAAGCGCCTGCCAGCCTGGAAGAGAAAATAGGATTGCTCCTGAAAATGAAGTAAAAACAAATGCCTATTACTGCATAAGCCCTGTGGTACTCATAATAAGGAAACTTCTCCTTCATCTGGGTGTCAAAAGTAAAGAGAAAGAAAGTCTGGATAAGCATAATCAGCTCAGGCATCCCGAAAGCGCCGTTAAGCCTTTCCGCCGATTCATTAACATACCCGTTGAAACCGATGGCCAGGTTATCTGCAGCCATCCCGTCCAGAATTCCCCCGAATGAACGGTAAATCTCGAAAGGGGATAAAAACACGGAAAGGATGATCATACCCAGCATCATAAACTTGTTCAGAGGAATCCTTACCAGCCAGTACATGGGCAGGAATATATAACATACACTGTGAATTCCCGCGGCCAGATAAATACATATGAAATACGCCCATAATTTCCGTTGCTTGATATACCTTATTCCAAAATAGGCAATAAACGAAGCGAGATTCTGCCTGATCTGACCGCTTTCCCCAATGAAAAAGCCTGGGATAAATACCAGCAACATGAAAGTGAAAGGATAGAAAGTATTATCATCCGTATATTCAACTTTGAAAAAGACAGCAAGCAAAGCAATGACCAGCGTAAGAATATAAAACGGTGCATTGAATACATTCAGCAAAATCTTATTGATAAGTGTGTAAAGCCATTCTACCTCTACAGCCTGAGGAGGATTCATATTGAGCCCCTTCATGAAAATTGAAATATACTCCTTGGTATCGGAATAAACGTAAATTCCACGATAGCTTCCGTAATCGGGCCCGACCTCATTCCGGAGCCCTGCTATGATCACCAGATAAGCGCCCAGGATCCAGAGCCACTTTTTATCAACTTTACCATGAAAGACTTCCTGATAACTGAAAAACAGCATATAAATGATGGCGATGATGTAATAAGGGTGTAATAAACTCATTCCTGTACAATCATATTTTTAAATTTATGCGATGCCATTACAACAGCAGCCAGCAGCAACGGCATAAAAAGCCTGGTCTCCCAGAACAGCCCTACCAATGCAATCATCATGAGATAAGGCAGGGAGAAAAAAAAGTATCTCCGGATTATCTTTCTTCCCGGAAGACCGGAAAAGCTATAACTAAAATAGATGCTGAGGATTCCAAATAAAAGACCCGCCAGATTATACGGACTTGTAAAATTCTTGATAAGATACAGCCCTTCGAAAAAAGACGCCTCCTGACGGATTACCATTCTTAGTCCTATATACGGCACAATAAAAGCAACAAGCAGCAATACCGTTTCTTTTATGAAAACAAATTTCTTCCTTCCAAGATTTTCAGGATGGATAAAAACTGCGGCAAAAAAGGCTATGTTCAGACATGCCGTCTCCCGTATGAATGTTGAAACCCCTATAATTAATGCCAGGGCAGCCAGATCAGCAGACTTGCCGGCATGCAGGTACCGAAGGGTAAAATAAATCCCCCAACAGTAAAAAAACATAGCCATACAGTCGCAGTTGGTAGGAACATATTGCATGATCACTATGAAAAATACAGCAATCAGGTGAACCATTCTCCTGACATTCTTATTGGAAAGAAGCTCCACAGGCCTTAATTTCAGTATAACATCCAGAGTAATGGATGTAAGAATGAAAAAGAAGGCATTGATCAGAAAAGTGCTGTGGTAAAAAAGAGATCCCTGTTTTACAATAAAACCTTTTGAGGAGGGCAGGTAATGATCAATGATAAAACCCAGTGCGTCAGTAACATGTATACTTAGATAGTTTGGAAGTACACGATAAGCATAGACTGACGAAAACATAAAATCCGGAGCTTTTTCCCAGGTTTTTATTCCCAACACATAAGAGGTTTCAAAGCCGTAATAGGATATGAAAAACAGCAAAAGCGGAAGAACAATGACCAACAAAAATCCGTTTATTTTTTCCATCAAATATTGTAAACATATGAAAATCC
>JAKOOI010000002.1 GCA_022701475.1 Weeksellaceae bacterium | reverse complement strand
TGCAGGACATCCACGGCCATGTCGACGGCAGTACCCAGGGTCTCGCGGTAGATTTTGTCGATCCCGTTATTCAGGTAATTGTAGGCATCGATCCTGTTTTTGGCCCTTACGAATATTTTTACCTGGGGATAGTTTTCACGGACTACTTCAGCGACGAATTTATTGTCATCAGGGTCGTCCAGGCAGAGCACCAGGATTTCGGCGTCTTCAATCCCGGCGGCCCGCAACGTGGGAATCCGGGTAGCATCACCGTAATAGACTTTAAAACCGTAGCTTCTCAGCAGCTTCACCCGGTCCGGGTCACGGTCCAGTACCGTGGCGGAAACCTTGTTCGCTTTCAGGAGCCGGCCTACCGTACTGCCGAAATGCCCGAAACCGACAATGATGATTTTTTTCTGGCGGATGCTGCCGTCCATAATGTTAAAATCGTTATTCTCATCGGGGACTTCCGTGATTAGCCTCGGGTTGATGAATTGATCATTGATGATCAGCAGGAAAGGTGTAATGCACATCGTAATGGCCGTCACCGCCATCATCTGCGCATTCAGTTCAGAACTAAAAAGGTAAAGGCTGGAGGCATAATTGATCAGGACAAAAGCAAATTCTCCCACCTGCGAGAGGGCAAACGCATAGAACAGGCTCTGGGGCGTATCGATTTTGAAAAATTTCCCGATAATGTACAGAACGATAAACTTCACGGCCAGCACGGCGAATACCGTGGTGAAGATGAACACAGGATCTTCAGCAATGACATTGAAATTCATGGTGGAGCCCACACTCACGAAAAAGACCGCCAGCAGCAGCCCTTTGAAAGGGTCGATCTGGGCTTCCAGTTCATGGCGGAATTCACTGTTGGCCAGCATAACCCCTGCCAGGAAGGCCCCCAGCGCGGGGGACAGCCCGATACCGATCATCAGCTCCGAAACTCCGATCACCAGGAACAGGGAGGATGCCGTCAGCAGTTCCGTCATCCCCGATTTTGAAACATACCGCAGGAAGGGAACAAAAACATACCTTCCCAGCAAAATGAGCAGGGCAACGCCCAGGATTACCGTGGCAAACTGCATCCATTGCGGAAGATTGTGGATGATAACGTGGATTTCATTATCGTTGGCCGTTGCTTTATGATGGGCCATCAGCGGGAGGATGGCCAGGATCGGGATCACAGCGATATCCTGAAACAGCAGCGTGGAAAATGAAGCTTCGCCGGCCAGGGTATTCAGGCTGTTTTTTTCCTGTAACGTCTGGAGGACAATGGCAGTGGAAGACAGGGCAAAGCACATGGCAATGGCCACCGCTTTGTCCACCTGCCAGCCGGCCCAGAGAAAGATGACAAAGAGGAGGGAAATGGTCAGCAGCATCTGCGTCATACCAAGACCGACGATCTTTTTCCGCATCTCCCAAAATTTCCGGGGCTCCAGTTCCAGTCCTACCAGGAAGAGAAGCATAATCACACCGAATTCGCTGGCGTGCATGATATCGTCCACATTTCTTCCCGTCAGTTTCAGGACATACGGCCCGATGATAATTCCGCCTGCAATGTATCCGATTACGGAGCTCAGTCCGAATTTCCTGGCCAGCGGAACCATAATAATGGCAACGCCCAGGAAAAGGAGGGTGTTCATGGCTAAGCTGGTTTCCATATCTCTTTTATTTTTTTAGCATTTCGGTAAATTCCTGTTTATGCAGGATGATTTGTTTCTTCGACAGTTTGTTGGCTTCATAGACCACTTTGATGTTCCGGAGATCGGCTTTGAAAACCTTCAGGGAGACAACAAGCCCGCTGATCAGCTCTTCTACGGTAAATCCATAGGTGCCTTCCCTGGTAAAAGACCGTTCCCGTCCTCCTGTGGTGACCAGGATATGGACTTCTTTGCCTGCCAGCGGATTGACCTGCCCGTCCAGCAGCCAGTCGCGGTCAAAGACTTCGTCGATCCAGAGTTTCAGCAGCGGCGGCATGCCGAACCAGATCAGGGGAAACTGGAAGATAAACCGGTCATAATTGTTAAGCCGTTTCCGTTCCCGGAAAGCCGCAATATGAAAATCCGGATACTCTTCATAAATGTCGCGGAGGGTAAAATGCTGGTGCCGGACATAGAAATTAATGAGCTCGGAATTCGAGTTTGAATGCTCTAAATAAGGATGCGCAAAAATCACCAGCGTTTTCTTCATAATCTGTTTTTAGTAAATATAATGAAAAAAAACCGGATAAAAACGCTGTTTTTAACAAGTTTGTTAAATTTTGCATAGGAAAACAGGGAATGCCATATATTAAACGGCTCCGTCCGGCTCCAGGAAATCCCTCATTATCGCAGGGAAATACGGTAGAGTCTGATTGATCCGAAACAGCTGAAATTTTCCATAACTATGGAATCTATAGTAAAAGCAGGTAAAAGATAATGCCGGGAGGAAGTGTTCTATAACCTCAGTTCCGGAAGAAGACCATGCAATCCTGTTCGGAGGATTGGCAGGGGAGATTTTACATATCCGTGTTGGAATCAATCAGGGTATTCAGCTCATCGGAAGTCAGTTCGCTTTCCTGGACTTCCGTCAGGTTGAAATACCGGAAATTGATATTGATGATGTCAGTGTTGGGGATCACCAGGTAGCGGCTTTCGATTTCATAATACCGTTTGTGGTAATCTTCCTCATTGTCATCTTCCAGCATCCTGCGGATCGGGAACTTCAGGTGTACCGCTTCCAGGTTGCCGTTGCTGTCGATGTAGTAATTAAACAGCGTACCGCTGTACAGGATATTCTTACCGTTTACTTTGCAAAGGACGTTTACAATTTTTTCGGTGATGTTCTCATAGTTGTCGGGGACATCGGGAAAATCCAGGCATTCGCCGGAAAAGATATAATGCCATTTATTGGTGAACCGGAGATAGCGGATCTTCCGGTCGGCTTTTGTAAACCTGATGACCTTCCGGGTGAGATAACCGCTCAGGAAGGCAAACGAAAAAACGAAGAAGTTGTAGAAAAAGATCTGGAATTTGAATGCTTCGATACTCCTGAAATTATTGCTGACCACTCCGTTGGTCGTGCTGCCCAGCATAAGGTTTCCCAGGGTTTCAAAATCGATGCTGTAGCTGGAATACCGGTTTACCAGGAAAATGCCGAGGCTCTGCAGGATCAGGGCCGGAATAATGGATAGCGTAAGTTCCGTAACAATATTTTTGTTAGGATTGCTGATGCTGAGTTTGGAAGAGTGATAAGAGATCCTGGCCAGGAATCCCGGCGCTAAAATAATGAAGATGATGATTGTCGTAAAGGCAATATTCATCTTCAGCCCAGTTCTTTGACCCTGAAAAATTTATCACCGATCTTTACAATCTGTGATTTTGAGTTGCTGGAACTGATTTTATGCGCCACCCGTACAAAGGCACTCTCTGTTTCCGGAGTGAAAACAGAACGGTCTTTTTTCTTGAAACTGAAAAATTTGGTCCTTTTGGTAGGCATACTGCGTAAATCTTTTGTAAAGATATAAAATTATATATACATCTAAGTCTTTTAGAACGAATATTTTACCATCCGCCTGAAGCGCCGCCGCCGCCGAAGCTTCCGCCGCCGCCAAAACCTCCGAATCCGCCTCCGCCGCCGGAACTGCCTCCGCCGAATCCGCCTCCGCCGAAGCTGCCCGGGAAAGGGAACGGGAAAAAACCACCGGGATAATTTCTGCGGCCCCTCCTGGAAATAATGACATCGTCGTCATCGTCGTTTCCTCTTCCGCCGCCCCTGTTCCTGAAGATAATGGCTATGATGATAAAGATAACAATGGCTATGAATACCAGATTACCGGCACCTTTATCACTGCCGGTCTTGTTTTTTTTGAGGGGCTTGAATTTTCCCTGTACCGCTTCCATGATGGCGGAGGTACCGCGGTTGATGCCTTCATACCATTGGCCTTTCTTAAAATTCGGGGTAACGATGTAATCGAGGATCTGCCCGGCAACGGATGCCGTAAGATACTGTTCCACTGCCCGTCCCTGCTGGATAGACATGGTGTGGTCCTCGGTGGCGATCAGGAAGACCACGCCGTTATCCACATCCTTTTGCCCGATGCCCCATTTCTCCCCGAATGTGGTCGCCAGGAAGTTCACATCCTCGCCTTTGGTAGACGGAATGATCACCACTTCGATTTCAGTGGAGGTAGAGTCTGCAAAGGCAATCAGTTTTTTATTCAGGTCATCCTTTTCCTGCTGGCTCAGCAGACGGGCTTCGTCATAAACGGGGTAGAGCACCTTCGGCTTTTCAGGTACCGTATATTGCGCCGGGACAAAAAGGTACAGGCAGATCAGTAAAAATGAAAAAACGGTTTTAAGAGAAGGTGATTTCATTGGAAAGCTCATTGTGATTTTCTCCCGTTACGGGAAAATGTTTCTTCAGCTCAAGGCCGGTTTCCAGGATGCCGCTTTTCAGCGCTTTGTAGTAATTTCCTTTGGCAAATTCAGACGTCATGAAATCGTGCAGGTGGTCCCAGTACGCCTGGCTCACCTTTTCATGGATCGCGGTATCCCCGATGATGGTCAGGTATTTCTGTTCGAAATTCACATGGAAGAGCACGGCATTCCGTTCTGCGGTTCTGTTCATGC
>JAKOOI010000600.1 GCA_022701475.1 Weeksellaceae bacterium | reverse complement strand
AAGGGAATTTCTATAACCGGATGTATTTTGTACAGCCGGATGGCAGGGTTGATTTTTATGATAAAAGGCACCTGTTTTCATTTTCAGGTGAAGACGAAGTGTATACCCGTGGCCGGGAACGTTCCATTGTAGCGTATAAAGGATTCAGGATTCTGCTGCAGGTATGCTATGATCTCCGGTTTCCTGTTTTTTCCAGAAACAATGATGATTACGATGTGATTCTCTATGTGGCCAACTGGCCGGAAAAAAGAGTCGGGGCCTGGGAACATCTGCTGAAGGCCCGGGCTATTGAGAACCTTTCCTATGTATTCGGGCTGAACAGGATCGGCACGGATGGGAATGACCTGCTGTACCGGGAAAGTTCCCATTGCTTTTCCCCCGACGGAACTGAAATTGCCCGGAAAACCGGGAGCCTTGTCAGTGCTGAGCTGAACCTGTCAGAACTGAAAGATTTCAGAAGCCATTTCAGCTTCCTTAACGATCGTGATGCGTTTTCCATTCAGATGTAAAGAAATACGGATGCGGTATTGGGATATCTGATCTGAAGCGGAATGAATTCAGAGCCGTTGCGTCAGGCCGGTGGCCCCTTTTTGGGTGATCTGATACTGCAAAAGAAGCAGGCAGGGCCTGCTTCTGTAAAATATCTTTGAATCCATATGGCCTACCGGTGCTGCTGAAGAAGCTGGGTGAGGGTATTCACATCATGAACGCCGCTTTCCTTCCATAGCATTTCCCCGTTTTTGAAGATCGCCAGGGTAGGCACTCCGCGGACACCGTATTGGGCAGCCAAAGCCGGATACTGGTCGACATCTACTTTAATGATCCGGGCCCCTTCGCCTATATTTTCCTTTACTGTATTCAGTACCGAAGACTGTACTTTGCAGGGCTGGCACCACGTAGCAAAAAAGTCAATAAGTACGGGCCTTTCCGATTCAATGATTTCCTGGAATTTCTGTGACATCGTTTTATTTTATTTGAAATGTCCGGATCTGAGTGGCTTTAGCTGTCCTTGCATTCCGGAATATCGTTTTTATTATGATTCAAGTTTCGACTGGCAGATAAAATCCGAAGTCGGCAGTTTTTCCGTTTTTTTGATTCCGTTGAAGCCGCCTTCGATTTCGGTAAAGTTCCTGATTCCGTGTGAATTGAGAATGCTGGCGGCAATCATGCTTCTGTAGCCTCCTGCACAATGAAGAAAGAAGTGTTCGGAATCGTCAATGGTTTTTACCCATTCGCTGATGGTATCCAGTGGCATATTAAGCGCATTGTGAATATGTTCGGCAGAATATTCCGGAATTTTACGCACATCCACTACTTTTGAATGTTCTGTAAATACTGTAGTAAATTCTTCAGGAGTTATTCTTTTTACTTCATCAGTCTCTTTGCTTTTGGCTTTCCAGGCCTCAAATCCGCCTTTCAGGTAGCCCAGTACGTGATCAAATCCAACCCTGCTGAGCCGGGTGATGGCTTCTTCTTCCATCCCTTCATCCACGATCAGTAACAGCGGATGCTTTACATCCACAATCAGTGTTCCTACCCATGGTGCAAAATCTCCTTTGAGTCCTATATTAATGGAATTCGGAATAAATCCTTTACAGAATTCAGCTGCACTCCTGGTATCCAGGATCAGGGCACCTGTTTCTTCTGCATAGGATTCGAAATTATCTACGGAAACTGGGGTAAGGCCTTTGTTCATCACGCTGTCAAGGCTTTCGTAACCTCCTTTGTTAAGGGCTACATTCATACCGAAATATTTAGGCGGAGCGGTGAGCCCATCCAGTACTTCGCGGATAAAAGAGGCTTTATCGGGCTGGTTAAGAGCATAATTGGTCTTTTTCTGGTTCCCCAGAATATCTACGGTTTCCTTTTGCATATTCTTTCCGCAGGCAGAGCCGGCACCGTGAGCCGGATAAACGGTAATGCTGTCGTCAAGAGGCATGATTTTCGTCTGCAGGCTGTCATATAAAATTCCGGCCAGGTCTTCCTGGGTAAGATTGGTAGCTTTCTGGGCGAGATCCGGTCTTCCTACATCTCCCAGAAACAAAGTGTCCCCGGTGAAAATGGCTGTTTCGGTGCCTTGCTCATCAATCAGGAGGTACGTCGTACTTTCCATGGTATGCCCCGGTGTATGCAGGGCCTTTATCTTTGCCTTGCCGATTTCAAAAATTTGGCCGTCTTCTGCTATGGTCGATTCAAATTCCGGTTGTGCCGTAGGTCCGTATACGATAGGAGCCCCAGTCTTATTGCTGAGGTCCAGGTGGCCTGAAACGAAATCTGCATGGAAATGGGTTTCAAAAATATATTTTAATTTGACCCCGTCTTTTTCCAGGCGATCCAGATAAGGTTTTATTTCTCTTAAAGGATCAATAATTGCAGCCTCGTTTCCGGATACGATATAATAGGCACCCTGAGCAAGACATCCGGTATATATTTGTTCGACTTTCATTGTATGACGTAATCGTTTTAATGTTTTAATGCTTACAAAAATCGGGTTTTATTTTTTAAAACCCATTAAAATTAAAAAATCTATATTGATAGAGATTGTCTATAAAGTGTGCATCTGTTCTTGTTTGTTCTGTTAACTTTCTGAATGCCAGTTCCGGGACGAAGATACAGCTATTTACGATCTGTTGTATCTGAAATTAAATCATAATAAAAGACAATTGGCTTTCAGTCTCCGGAAAAGTTTTATATTTATCATTTAAAATGACTGAGATGGCAGGCAGAACACAATTCATCGAATCACTGAATTTACGCTACACTCCCAAAGGAGAGCATATCATATTAGGAAAGGCAATGCTGGACGGGGAAGTGGTCCCGGAAGTAAATGTAACGATTCCTTTGAAAACCGTGAACCGCCACGGGCTCATTGCCGGAGCCACCGGAACGGGGAAAACCAAAACCCTGCAGGTATTTGCGGAACAGCTTTCCCATGCGGGGGTTCCGTCCCTGGTGCTTGACATTAAAGGGGATTTTTCCGGAATTGCCGAAGCCGGTACAAAGAATCAGTTGATTGAGGAACGGTATGCAAAGACAAAGCTTCCTTATCAGCCTCAGGTATTTCCTGTGGAGCTGATGACCATTTCGGGAGAAAAAGGGGTGAAGCTGCGCGCTACCGTAACGGAATTCGGGCCGGTATTGCTAAGCAAGGTCCTGCAGCTGAATGAGACCCAGCAGAGCATTATGTCCATTGTCTTCAAATACTGTGATGACAAAGGGCTTCCGCTTACTGATCTGAAAGACCTGAAAAAAGTACTGCAGTATGTTACGGAGAATCCACAGGGGAAAGCTGAACTGTCTGCCGATTACGGATCTGTAGCTTCCTCCTCACTGGGTGCGATCCTAAGATCCATTGTTGCCCTGGAACAGCAGGGTGCTTCGGAATTTTTCGGGGAGCTGAGCTTTGATGTCCATGACCTGCTGCAGACCAGGGACGGAAAAGGCGTGGTGAACATCCTGCGGGTAGCCGATATCCAGAGCCGGCCACAATTATTTTCTACCTTCATGCTTTC
>JAKOOI010000559.1 GCA_022701475.1 Weeksellaceae bacterium | reverse complement strand
ATGAAAGGCATATTACAAGAAAAGATGTTTATGATCTCAAGCCGTTGGTCACTACGGAATTCAATATTGAAGGCAACCCGCACCGCCCGTTTATCGATATGGTACTGGAAGTGAAGCCCGAGCAGGTGACCCTGGTTCCTGATGCAGATGACGCCATCACCTCTAATGCAGGCTGGGATACCCGCAGGCACCTGGATTTTCTGACAGAGATTATCACGGAATTCAGGAATGCCGGGATCCGGACTTCCGTTTTCCTGGATCCCGTGCCGGAACTGGTGGAATATGCCGCAAAAGCCGGAGCAGACCGTATTGAGCTGTACACCGAAGCCTATGCAAAACACTATTCCGCAGATAAGGAACTTGCCATAAAACCTTACTATGAAACGGCTGTCGTAGCTGCCCAACATGGATTGGGGTTGAATGCCGGTCACGATCTCAGCCTGGAAAACCTGAAATATTTTTCCGATACCATTCCGAACCTGCTGGAAGTATCCATCGGGCATGCCCTGATTTCCGAAGCTCTCTATATGGGACTGGAAAATACGGTTCAGGCTTATCTGAAGAGGCTGGCGAAATGGTAGGAATACCGGATGCAGGCAGTATCTCTGTATCTTAGTATCATTCTGCCTGTCACCATCAGGGTGCATCATGAAATGAAAGAAGCAGGGAAAAGCCCTGTCTCTTTTTTTTCCTTTTCCGGCACATAATACCGCAACCTGAAAACCAAACGCTGAAATTTCCCGAAAGGGAAATTTCAGCCATTCAAATTGATCTTCCATCTGAAAAATTACCAACAATGCAAATTCTAAATTCAAAAATATTCGGCGAAAACCTTTCATCAACACCGCTTCTGGTATTCCACGGACTGTTCGGAATGCTGGATAACTGGGGGACCTTCGGCAAAGACCTGGGGGAGTTCCTGCCCGTTCATCTCATCGACCTCAGGAACCACGGAAGAAGCTTTCATTCCGAAGACATGTCGCATGATGATCTTGCGGATGATATTCTCCGGTATATGGAACACTACGGAATTGCGAAAGCCCATATCCTGGGGCATTCCCTGGGCGGAAAGGCCGTTATGCAGTTTGCGATACAATATCCTGAAAGAGTAGAAAAAATGGTCGTGGTGGATATTTCCCCGAAAGCTTATCCGCCGCACCATCAGGGAATCATCAAGGCGCTGGAAACCGTAGATTTTGCTACTGTAAAATCCAGAAGCGAAGTAGAAGCTGTGCTGAGCCAATATATTCCGGAACGTTCAACCATCCAGTTCCTGACCAAAAACCTGTATTGGGACGATGATAAAAAGCTGAACTGGAGATTCAATCTTAAGACTTTGGCCGAAAAGTATAATCAGTTTGTTTCCAATGCCATTAAGTTCGGCATCTTTGATGGCGATGCCCTGTTCATTGCCGGCGACCGGTCGAATTATATCCTTCCGCAGGATCATTTTGCCATCCGCCAGCAGTTCCCGAAGGCAGAATTTGTCACTGTAAAAAATGCCGGCCACTGGGTACAGGCTGAAAATCCTGTGGATTTTGCTGCTATTGTGAAACAGTTTTTAAATATTCAGTAATATAATGGAGTTATGAGTATAGAATTGTTAAATTTTTCTTAAAATAAACTTTATTCTTCCTTGTGTGAATTTTTTTTGATATTTTAGGACTCTCTAAATCATTAAACAATAATACTATGGAAAACAAGAAATCAAAAAAACCGTTTTTCGCTTCCTTTCTGGAAAAGCAGATTCAGGACCCTGAAAAGGTAAAAGGAGGATCGGGTGGTATTACCACGCCATCGGAAGATAATGTAACCGGTGTTCTTAAGGACCATGTTACCGCTCCGAATTATGATGCCGTAACCCTGAGATATCCTTCCGACAGCGATGCTGCTGAAGACCTGGATTAATTCATAAAATCTACAGGGATCATGAAAGACAAAAATCCTAAAAAACCTTTTTTTGCCTCTTTCCTGGAGAGGCAGATACAGGAGCCGCAGAAAGTAAGAGGCGGAGACGGGTCGACCGGAGTCCTTAAGGATGCCGCCACTTCTCCCGTAACCGACAGCCTGACCAAACCCGGCGAAGATACGGTAAGCATGAAATACCCGTCTGACAGCGATGAAGAAGGCTATGAGCCTGAACTCTGAATCTGTCCGGAAAATAGAGCAATTCAAAAATAAAATTTATGAAAAATTCCAAAAAAAAACCGTTTTTTGCCACTTTCCTGGAAAGGCAGGTGCAGGATCCGGAGAAAGTGAAAGGAGGTGCAGTAACGTCTGTGCAGCTTGATAATGTAACGAATGCCCTTAAAGACGGGGTAACTTCTGCGCTTACCGATACGGTTACAAAACCGGGAAGCGACCATGTTACCATGAAATACCCTTCAGATGGCGATGATGATTCCAACGCCGTATAAATCAGCTTCATTTAATCCAAAATAAAATCGTATGAACAACAAGAATTCCAAAAAGAAACCGTTTTTTGCTTCTTTTCTTGAAAAGCAAATCAGTGAGCCTCAGAAAATTAAAGGAGGTGACGGAACAGGTATCATTACCAAACCTACCGTAGATACCGTAACAAAGCCAATCAACGATATGGCACAGACTATGAAATATCCGTCTGACGGAGATGATGATTCGCAGTCTGTATAATAATGATCAGAAACTGTTAACACAAGCATCTGAAAAGGAAACTTACACGCTAAGTTTCCTTTTTTTCTAACAAAACGGCACATGATTCTTTGCATCACCCATTCCCAGGATTTTTACAATATCGATCTTTTTTTCGGGCATCTTGCTTCCAAAAACATTCCGTATTTCCGGCTGAATTCCGACCGGCTGAATCATGAACAGAACATTAGCATCACAGATAAAGGTTTTGAACTGACGGATGAATCCGGGAACACCATACACTCGGAACAGATTACTGCGGTATGGCACAGGAAATCCTGGCGCATCACGGTCCCTGAAGAAATGGATGAAAGCTACCGGCCTGTTTTCCTGAAAGAATATTCCAGTCTCCGGTACAATCTCCTGACTTCCCTGCAGCATCTTCCCTGGATCAATCCTTTGGAGGCTGAAAATAAAATAGACGGCAATAAAATGCTCCAGCTGAACCTGGCAGAAAAGCATGGACTGAAAATTCCGGAAACCCTTTTCTCCAATGATGCAGGAAAAGTTACTTCCTTCTTTCACCGGAAATGCAACGGAAAAATGGTGGCCAAGCTTCACGGGTCGCTCGCAAAATCGATGAACGGGGAAAATTTCCTCTCAACCCATATTATTGACCGTGATTCCCTGGGAAATATAGAGGACATTGCGTATTGCCCGATGATTTTTCAGCCTTATATTGAAAAAGCATACGAACTCAGGATCGTCTATGTCGACGGAACCTTCTTTACCGGGAAGATCAACAACAGCGAGCATGCCGACTGGCGTGTAGTCCGTGAAGGATATTCCTGGTCTGCATACGATCTTCCGGGATCTGTTGAAGAAGGCCTGGACGGAATGATGAAGGAAATGAACCTGTATCTCGGGGCCATCGATATGATCAGAGGAAAGAACGGGGAATATTACTTCCTGGAAGTCAACCCGCAGGGAGAATGGGGCATGCTGCAGAAATACCTCGGTTTTCCTATAGCCCGGAGCATTGCCGACCAACTTATCAAAAGAATACCAATCCATGAATAAAATCTTAATCATTACCCATACCGGAGATAATTTCTCCATTGAAAAAGTAACCGAATATATTGGC